>NMQN01000632.1 GCA_003575245.1 Candidatus Atribacteria bacterium 1244-E10-H5-B2
ATAGCAAAGGTTCAGTTTTTCGGCCACTTCTTTTAGAGATAACAGATTTGACATTTTCTTTTTACCTCATACTTTTTTTATATTTTAATACATATATTTACTTTTGTCAATAAAATATCTTTAAAAACCCGCTTAAAGCGTATTCACTTTTTAGATTGTATTTCGATGAGATCAATACCACCGCTAGGCCTTAGATAAGGGCTTTTATTTTTACCTTTTTTCGTCTTTCGATTTAGGATATCGGATATTCTCTGCACATCCTCGGTCCTCTGATCCCGGTCGTAAATAATCTCCATTTTTTCATTCTGCCGGTCCATCTCTATCTTCTCCTCCCCCTCAATTTGAGAATTATCCTCTTAGTTCAGCTCACTTGCTATCTTTTTTTCAACAAGTTCCGCTTTATCTGGTAGTTTAAAACACTCCCCACATAGGCCATACCAGAAAGTCCTTGTTTTTCCCGGTGCCGGTTTACCTGATATCCATTTTGTAGGGTCATCAGGGACAAAACACCCTAAAGCCTTTATTTCTTCTTTTCCGCATAGATAACAAAATTTTACGTTATCCCTGGCCAGTCTATACGCTTTTTGTGCCTTCACTTCCAGGATACCCCCTTTTTTTATTAAACTAATTATTTACTTTTTTCATATCTTTTTATTGGCCACCACATTTTAAATATCCCTGCCCCCTCTGAAAAAACGTTTATTTAAGGGAGCAGGGACCCGGCTTTCCGGTTCTGTTCTTATTGTCCTTCCGGATTGCCGTGATTTTTTACCATATTTTATTTATATATCTCTTTTAAGTTTTTATTAGCCTCATTAACTCCCCTGACAAAATATTCCCATTCCTCAAATTTAAAGCCACAAGAGGCCGAAACATCAGCAGAGGCAATATAGAGGCCTATCTCGTTTTTTTCCAGTTCGCAACCCATCGCCAGGGATTCCCCGATCTTAGTTTCTGATAATAAAGTTTGTTGGTCTTTTCCAAAGACCTTTACAAATCCCTTAAATTTAATTTTATTTTTCATTCTTCTGTTTTTTCTCCTTCCTGATACAGTATAAAATTATTCCTAAGACCACTAAAACCGTTATGATAAAATACCAATACATTTTATTTACCCCCTTTTTTACTAAATTTTTCTGATCAGTTTTCGGCCTATAATTTTATTCTTTACTCTCCTGGCCACCTTCTTAGGATCTCCTGAGGTTACCACTTTAACATCGTTTAATTGTCTGGCCAGTTTATAAAGAAAGCTCACCGTTTTAGACATTTTCATTTAATCAATTACCCCCTTTTTTTACATATGGCATAAATTATCGCCTCTTTTTTTTCGTTTATTTATCTCTCATTGTGGGGTAATGGTCAGCTGAAGTTCTTTCTTCTCAACTAACTTCATGGTAATGAATATCCTGCTATCATCTACAAGCTCTCCTCCAAGATTTTCACCATATTCGCCGACAATCTGTATAATTTTATCGGATTGACCACGAGGAGTGAATAATACCGACACTTCATATGGGCCTTTCTTGAATTCTTCTCTTTGGGGAATTAATAGGACTGCTTTAAATTTGCCGTTGGATATAATTGTCTTTTTACTAACTCCGATATACAAATCTGAACCAGATCTTCCCCATACATTAAAATCCACAATTAGAGTTGCATCGTTTGGCAAATCCGTATTACCCGAAATTGTAACCTCACCATCATAACCATTTACATCCGTTATTATCAGATTAGAAAAAGGTCTCTCAGCTAATTGTTGTTTTTGTTCTACTGTTTGTTTAACTTCTGGCTCTGTTTCTTTCTTTTCTCCACTACAGCCACTTAGAAAAACTGCCAGTATTAAAAACAAAATTACTAAAAAATACTTCTTTTTCATTTCTAAACTTCCTCCTTATCCTTTTTTGTCCAATTTCATATATAAACCGCTCAGAATATCATTAACTTCCGATCTTATGCTTTCGCTCATATTCCCTATTGTATTTCTTGATTTTCTCCCGGTTATTTTCTATCCAAAGTTCTCTCCTGGCCTGACAGGCTTCTTTATTCTCCTGGTAATATTTCAAGTTCCTTTTCTTGATTGCTTTTTTATTTTTCTTATACCATTTTTCAGCGTTCTTCTTTAACTGTTCCTTATGATCTTCCCGGTATTTCTCGTTATAAATACTCCTGTTCTTTTTATGATTATCTCTATATTCTTTACCCTGTATCAATTTTTTATCTCTATGAAGATAATAATATTCTAAAGATTCTTTGGCCCGGCATATTTTGCAAATTCCGATCCTGCCATCAATATTTCTCTTCTCTATCGAAAACTTGAAGATCGGCTTTATTTCTCCACACTTTGAGCAAACCTTAAAGCATATAGTTTTTATCCTGCTCTTTCTTTCTTCGAGGTCCTGCTCAACATCAGAAAAAAGAGTATCAAATTCATAAGTCTTTTTTGCCACAGTTAAACTCCCTCAATCTTTCTACTCTTTAGGTTTATATTTTTATTTATCTAAGTATTTAATCGCATCTCCAATAGTCTTTATCTTTCCTGCATCTTCATCTGTAATTTCTAAATTAAATTCTTCCTCGAAGGCCATTATCAATTCAACTATATCTAAAGAATCTAAACCCAGATCATTGAGAAAAGAAGAATTTTCGGTAATCTTGCTTTCATCAACTCCTAATCGATCTACGAGTATCTTTTTTATTCTGTCCATAGATTTCATTTTATTCTTCCCCCCCCCTTTAATCTTTCCACTCTAAAGCGAAATATAATATTGTTATTGCTGATATAATTCCTATAATCCAGTAACACATTTTTTCTATCTCCTTTAAATAG
>NMQN01000587.1 GCA_003575245.1 Candidatus Atribacteria bacterium 1244-E10-H5-B2
CGGAAGAAATCCGGCTATCCCTGATTAATTGTAAGGTGATTTATAGCAGTAGGGGTTGGCGTATCGTTAAAAAATCGGGAACTAAGAAAATTGACCTGGCTATTGCTTTGGCTATGGCTTGTTATGGAGCAGTAACCGCTCCGGAAGAATCAGAGCAAATAATCGAAGGCCAATCCGCTGGCCGACGTCTTAGCTCTCTTGATCCGTTAGAAGAGGATCGGGAATATCGAGCCTCTGATTGGTAAGGTTAATTTGACAAAATAAATAATAGATGTATAATCTAAATATATTTAAATAAACTTCAAAAAGGAGATAACATTATGAAACAGGGTAAAAATATATATCCTTCAAGAAAAATAAGAGGAATATCTTTTTTTACTACTGATCAATTAGTAGATATTTTAGGTTTATCTATGTTGACAATAAGACGATATCTAAAAAAAGAGAAAATTAAAGCGGTCAAAGTTGGCCAACGTTGGTATATAAGCAGTAAAAATCTTGATAAATTTCTCTCGGGTAAAGAATAAGAGGGGTTTTAAAGTGGGTAAATTTATATCGTTTCTTTTTAACCTAGCTCGTAAATTAACCGATGTCAAAGCGGTAGCAAGTGGTGATATAGGTAAGATGGCCAGGCGTGGAAAAAACAAGATCTTAGGGAAAAAGCTGATCAGGAGGATTTGGTGATCAAGAGAGGAAAATAAAAACTTGAAATTTATATCGGTTTTTAGTATAATTAATATTGGTGGTAAAAAGAATAGCGAAAGAGCGCCATTAGCCAAAAAACAGAGCGCCACTTTAGGAGGTAAATTTTAAGTCCTTACGTGGTGCTTTTTTTGTTGAAAATAAAAAGGGATCCGAACCGGAAAAGATCAAGATCCCTTTTAATAAAGATATGCGTTTTCTACCTAATCAGAAGTGAACTCCATAAGAATTATTAAAACTTCTTTACCAGGTAGAAACGAAGAAACCTTTTTTATTGTATCAAAATTTTAGAAAATAAGCAATTAAGGGAGCTGATCCAATTGAAAAAAATAGGTGAGATGAATATATCCGGTAAAATGAAATTGAAGATAATCGGTAAAGAAATTAACGAATCCCGGAGAGAATATATACAGAGGTTAAAGATCGAAGATCCCGGATCCTATTCAATATTAAGGGAATCACAAAAAAAGGATCTTAAAAAATTTAGAAAAAAGAATCCTAGTTATCAAAAAAATTGGGAGAAAAAACAATCCAGGAAGGGGAAGGAGTGATTAATTAAATGGAAGAATATAAACTAAAAAATTTAAGTGGAGCAGACGCAAAGAGAATATTAGAATGTGCAGATCAGAAAGATATTGATGTAGAAAAATTAATAGAATCTATTAATAAATTAAAGGGGGTGAAAAGAGAAATGACTGAACAAACTAATGATGAGAAAAGATTTAGCGAAGAAGAAAAAAAAGTAAATGCTTTTCTCGAAAAAAATCCAAAAATATCTTATCGGGAAGCTGTTTTAAAGGTCTTAGATCGGAGCGAACCGGAGACTAAGAAAGAATTTACCGAAGAAGAAAAACAATATATCGAAAAGCAAGAAGGAGATCTTAAAAAAGTAGAAGAATTTTTAGACTCACATCCGGAGGTTGAATACCGGGAAGCTGTAAAAATTGTTTTAAATAAAGATGAGCTTAACGAGAATGAAAAAAAAGTTGAAGAATATATCGAAAAACATAGGAGCCAGGGAATCGAGGTTACTTACCGGGAAGCGGTCTTAAAGGTCTTAGACAAGAGCGAATCGGAGCCTAAGAAAAAAGAAGAATAAATTTTTTAAAGTGTTGGTTCAAAACCCGGTCAGATTTAAAAAAACGATTAGGTTTTTAAGGTCCGATATAGCCTTTCTTTCCCTGATCGCTTTGGCCGGTTACCCTGGTTAGATAGTTAAGATCGGTTTGGCAGTCTTTTCTATCTGACCGGGGATCTTAAAAAATAAAATTAAAGGTGGTGAAATTAAAAGATGTTTGGTAATAAAGAAGAGAAAGAAAAAGAGCTTGGAATCAAGATTAATACCTGGTGGTATAGTTTAAAATATTTGCAGAAATTAGGGATTGTACTTGAATTATATCCAAAACTAGATGTTACCTCGATAGAACTTCAGGGGTTAAATAATCTATGGAGAACTGCCGAGAGCCTGGAAAAAAAGGAACTGGTAATGGAAACATACGAAAAAGAGCATAAGAAGGAAAGGAGATAAAAATATTATGGATCCCTTCTATTTAAAGACAAAAAAAGAGATTGAAAAAATGCTTAATGAATTTTGGGAAGATCTTGAATACCTGGTTAAAATTAGGATTCTGCTGAAAATTTTTGAGGGCTATTCAATAACTAAATTAGAGGCAAGAAATATAAATAAACTATGGAAATCGCTATCTCTGGAGAAACAAAAAGATGTTTATCAAAGTCAACACAAATATCAGATATAGCAATATTGAAGGTGTAAAGATAAGGGGTAAGGCAAAGAAACCTTAACAGGAGCATAATTAGGGGGTAAAAAAGGGTATATAGATAATTTATAATACCCGGCAGGTGGGCAATCGATCCTATCTGCTTTTAACCTGGCCGGTAGTTAGAGAGTCTGTGTTATCCTTTCGCTTTAATTATTGGCCAGGCTTGAAAGAGAGGATAACTTTATGAGTAAAAAGAAAAAGAATAAAAGCAAATTTGATGGACAATTTGCAGGAGTAACACACAAACAAAGAGAATCAGAGGCTTTTAAAGAATTAAGCATATACGCAAAATGGTTATATGTTGAATTTAGGTTTAAATATAATGGCCAAAACGACCATAAT
>NMQN01000589.1 GCA_003575245.1 Candidatus Atribacteria bacterium 1244-E10-H5-B2
AGTTTTAAAAATCAGGCCTGAAACTCCCAAAATATCCCCGATGCCAATTTTACTAAAAAGTTTAAAAGCGTTCTCCCCGATTTTATTTGATTTTATATAAATCTGGATTCTTCCGCTTATATCTTCAATATTAGCAAATATGGCTTTTCCGTGTGTTCTTAAAGCCATTAACCTGCCGGCTATACTTACTTTTTCCTGGTGGCATTCACCAATCTGTAAATCTTTATTATTTTCTATTAAGTCTTTTATTTTATGGGTTCTGAAAAAGCTATGCCCAAAAGGATCAATGCCTTCTTTTTTTAATTCTTCTATTTCTTTCCATTTATTAGATATAATTTCTGTTGTAATATTTTTTGTTTCCACCCGATCCACCTCTTTTTGCTTTTATTAATAGATATTATTATACTAAAAAATTTAATAATATAATATCAAAATTATTATAACATTACTGTCTGATAAATATCTTGGGATAATTTAAATTTCCGCTATGTTTATGATTAATTTATTTTACAAAAAGGCCTAGAAATAAATAATGAACAAAGCATCTTTATATTTTAATATTTTAATAACTTTGTTCATTATTACAATTAATAATTATTCAGGTCGCTAAATTAATGTATAAACTATTTGATTTCTAAAATTTTATATCTAATATGACCCGCCGGGACTCTAATTTCTACTATATCATTTTTCTTTTTTCCTAAAAGAGCTTTTCCGATAGGAGAAGAGATGGATATTTTTCCACAATCCGGTTCAGATTCCACATAATCCAAAATAGTATATTTACACTCTTTTTTATTTTTCATATCTTTAATTAACACTTCTGATCCTAGTAATACGCAATCCGGATTTTCTTCTTTATCTATCAATTCATAATTTTCAATAATTTTTTCTAAGGTTAAAACCCTCCCCTCTATAAAGGCCTGCTCATTTTTAGCTGCATTATACTCGGCATTCTCAGAAATTTCGCCAAAGGTTACCGCATTTCTAATTTTTTCAGCAATCTCTTTTCTTTTTACCCTTTTAAGGTAATGAAGTTCTTCTTGAACCTTCTCCAAACCCTCTTCAGTTAGCATTACCTTCTTATCAAGTGTCATAAACATCTCTCCTCATTAAAAATTGTTATATTTAAATAGTAAATATTTCCTCTTAAAAAATTAAATATAAGCACTATTAACTTTTCCAATAGTTAATAGTGCTTATATTATATAATAATCTTTATTAGAGATTATAAGATATCTATATTTTATTGTCAAATAAATTCGTTATTCGTTATTACCTAATCAACTCTAATTTTTTTCCAGCCCTTTCAAAGATATCCAGAGTTTTGTCGATATCTTCAGGAGTATGATCTGTTAGAACATGGGCTCTTAATCTATCAGTTCCCTTGGGAATTGCCGGGAAAAGGATAGGACAGATAAATATTCCTTTATCATTAACCATTTTACATAATTTTAAAGTATCTTCCTCTTCACCGACCAATATAGGAACAATACTGGTGGTGCTGTTCATCGTATTATAACCCATAGAATTTAGCCCGTCTTTAAATTGTTTGATATTTTTCTGTAAATTTGCTATACGCTCAGGTTCATCTTCAATAACCTCCAAACAGGCAATAGCAGTAGCAGCTGCCACAGGAGGAAGACTCGCTGAAAATATAAAGGGTCTGGAATTATGTTTTAGATAGCTAATTAAATCTTTATCGCCCGCTATATAACCACCAATACTGGGAATAGTTTTACTCAATGTTCCCATATGAATATCCACAGCTCCTTTTAATCCGAAATGTTCTTCTATACCATGACCGGTCTTCCCCAATACCCCTATAGAGTGAGCTTCATCCACCATCATCTTAGTATTGTATTTTTTAGCCAAATACGATATTTCGGGTAGATTTGCTACATCACCATCCATGCTATATACGGCATCTACAATGATTAATTTATTAACATAACTCCCAGAGTTAGCTAAAATTCTTTCTAGGCTTTCCATATTATTGTGCAAGAATGATTTATGATGGGCTCCTGAAAGGAGACATCCATCGATTATGCTAGCATGATCCAATTTATCAATTACAACCAAATCCCCTCTCTGATAAAGAGTGGTTATGGCAGCTAAATTAGTTACATAACCACTACTATAAGTAACTGCATCTTCTCCACCTGTAAATTTTGCAATCTTTGCTTCTAATTTTTCATGTATCTTGGTAGTACCAGCTAATAGTCTAACTCCTGCAGCACCTGTGCCATATTTTTCAATAGCTTCAATGGCAGCTTTTTTTATCTTGGGATGAGTAATCAATCCCAAATAATTATAAGAAGCAAACATCATCATCTCCCTACCATCGATAGTTACTCTTGCTCCAGAAGCTCCGTCAATGCTTTTTAAGTAAAAATACCGTTTTTCATCTTTCATCTTTTTCAGTCTTTGATTAAGTGCATTTATTTTTTCTTTTAATGGAATTGCCATTCCTCTTCTCCTTTCTAATATTAAATTTTTGCTTAATTTAACTTCTCTATTCTTGGTTTAAAGCCTGTCTTTTCTATTAATTTTAAATAATCTTCCGGTTGTAATTCTTCCGGAGATTTTCCGGATATAGCTACCAGGGTAGCTTGAAATACATTGGTCCCGAAAGACCTTCCTTCAAATTCCGGGGTTGTAGTAATTAAATAATTTACCCCTCCTTTCTTAAGATCCTCCACATTGGAACTGGTAACGGTATTGGTAATAATTATTTTACCCCCCATATCCTCAGGCATATATTGACTTATACCTAAATAATCACCGGCAATTATATCGGCATCTTGGAAATATTTAAC
>NMQN01000458.1 GCA_003575245.1 Candidatus Atribacteria bacterium 1244-E10-H5-B2
GCCTCTTCAGTTGATTACAAATAGCAAGAATCAAAAAGAGATGGGTGATAGTAAAAAATACAGGAGACTGGGTGTTAAGATATATGATGTAAAAGCTGGCAATGCTGAAAATAATATTAGTTACCGAAGTACTTTAAATGAAAGTGTTAAGTATCTGGATGGATTTTATCCTGCAGAGTCAGATGAAATGGGAAAAATCTATCATTGGTCACAGGATAATGCCATTCTGGCCGTACCAATAGAGAATCTAAATAAGAATCTGGAGATACAGTTTAAGGTATCATCATATCTTTCACCAAACCACTTACAACTGGTAGCAGGGGAAGAAATATTTAAAGATATTGAGGTTTCAAGGAAATCTAAAACGGTAAAAATAAAGATCCCAAAGAGATTTTTTGCTTGCAGGAAAGACATTATCAATAGTTGCGGGATCAAGATAAATAAATCCTTTTACAGTATGGATAGAGGTTTTGAGAGTTTCGACGAGGGACAATATAACCGGGTAGAAGAAGTCTTTGGACTTTCCGGGAGCAGCCTTATGGTGGATAGAAAAATGCTGGATGAGGTCGGCAATTTTGATGAGAGCTTTTTTACCTACTATGAAGATATTGATCTATTCTGGAGGTCCAGATTAGCCGGTTGGAAGAATCTCTTTACTCCTAAATCTATTGTAAGACATTTTCACTGCGGGACCAGTAAAGAATGGTCTTATGATTTTACATATTACGTGATTAGAAATAGGCTGCTTATGATTTTTAAATGTGGTTGGCTGTTTTTATTTATTAAAAGTTATCTGGTATTCATTTTTTCAAATATAATTAATATCCTATATTATATTGCCCGAGTGCCTGCGGGTAAAAGACAGAAAAGAATTGATATCCCGATCAGAATTAGAATTTTCTTTGAACTTTTCTATATACTGCCTAAGAATTTAATAAGTAGAATTAGAATAAGAACTGGCAGGAAGGTGCAGGATAGAATTATCAAAAGCTGGATGAGAAGTTTTTAGCAGGGCATTTTATGAAGAAGATTGCTATTTATGATAGATATTTGTCAACAGTTGGGGGCGGGGAGCGATATAGCTGTAAGATTGCTGAAATCTTATCCAAACAAAATGAATTTAAAGTAGATTTGATTGCCGATATATTTGCTGACTTAAGAAAAGTTTCCAGGAGACTTAACCTTGATCTGGACAGGGTGAATTTAAAAATATTCCCTTTCGTATCAGAAGATTATGCCGTGAAAATCACAAAAAAATATGACCTGTTCATAAATGCTACTTATTTAAGTTCACTTCCTGCATTCGGCCAAAAAAACATATATTTGTGTTATTTCCCGACTCCTTTTGATGTAGATTTTAAATTTATTCATAAGTTTTTGCTATTTTTTTTCAGACTGCCGGCAAGATGGTTGTTTAAACTTGCAGACAAATTACTGGAGGGCTCTAATGAAATAGAAATAGAGGAGGGTTTATATGAGCCAAAAAGATTTTTATTGAGAAGGGGCAGCTGGAGCAGCGGCATAGTAATTTTAAGAGTAAAAAAATCTAACCAGCCTTTAAGGCTTGGTTTTAAGAATCCTGATACAACTGGTCTTGGTTTAATGAAAGTAAATATTAAATTATTTGGAGATAGAGCGGAGAGCAAAGGATTTTTATATAATAAGGATATTGAGCTTGGAAAAGGTGCCAGGGAGACTGCTGAAATCCCATTAAGTCTAACCAGGGACTTTTTTGAAGTTTTAATCTCGTCTGATACTTTCATCCCTGTGGAGATTGATAGGAGTTCTAAAGATTCCAGGAAACTTGGTGTAGTTGTTTATGACGGGAGAAGGATAAGTCTTTTTAAAAAAGCTGTTCTTAAAATTTTGGGGTATATTCCTTTATTTCTTATAACTTTTCCAAGAGATTTAACATTTTTAAAAACTTACAATAAGATAATTGCCATCTCAGAATATTCCAAAAAGTGGATAAAAAAACTATGGGGCAGTGATAGCACTATTTTATTTCCCCCGGTTGATATTGATAGTTTCAAAGTGGGAAAGAAGGAAAAAATTATTTTGAGTGTGGGGAGATTTTTTCCAGAACACCACAATAAAAAGCAGCTTGAATTAGTTCAAATATTCAAGCAGATATTAGAGCAGTATCCGGATGAAATGAGTGGTTATACTTTATATTTAGTAGGCGGTGTGGGTGGTAGAGCTGACCATCTGGAGTATGTAGAGAAAATAAGAACTGCAAGCAAAAATTACCCCATAGAAATAATAACTAATATAGAGTGGGGAAAATTAGTAGAACTTTTTGCCAGATCATATATTTTCTGGCATGCTTCAGGGATGGGTGAAGATGAAAAGGTTCATCCTGAGAAATTCGAGCATTTTGGAATAACTACTGTGGAGGCAATGGCGGCCGGATGTATCCCGGTTGTCATAAATAAGGGGGGACAGAAGGAAATTATAAATAACGGATGTGATGGGTTCTTTTTTGATGGCTGGCAGGAACTTAAAGATATTACTATAAAGATAATACGTGGGGAAGTGGATGTGGAGAGGATTAGAAAAAATGCAATTGCAAACTGCAGGAAGTTTTCTAATTCTAATTTTAGAAAGGACCTAATCTCAATAATTGGCAAAATTTTAAAAGAATAATCAAAAGGAAGCAGTTAGGAGCATTATTGGATATCAGTATCATAATTGTAAATTATAATAGCCTGGATTTTATAAAAAAATGTATTAGCAGTATTAGAGAGCATACTGGAAAAAATAGATTGGCCTGTGAGATTTTGGTAGTGGATAATAATTCGAGTGATGAAAGTGTAGAGTATCTAAAAGAACAGGTTAAGAAAAATAATAGCTTTTATTTAATTGCAAATAAGAATAATGAGGGTTTCTCAAGAGCTTCTAATATGGGAGCGTTGAAAGCAAAGGGAGAGTATTTGCTGTTTTTAAATCCCGACACCAGGTTTGTAAGCGGCAGTCTCGGAGAACTGGTAGATTTTTATAGTAAAGAGGATAGAACCGGTAGACCAGGAGTTGTGGGAGCAAAAATATTAAATTCAGACGGGACCCTGCAGCTCAGTTCCAGATCTTTTCCAACACTGGCAAGGCAGCTTTATGAGAGTTATTTTCTGTACCGGGTATTTAAAAAAAGCCGTATTTTTGGTTCTTATTTTTTAAGCTGGTGGGACCACAATAGCCAGAAGGAAGTGGACTGGGTTGCTGGCTCATTTATGTTTGTTAAAAAAGATTATTTTATGGAAGCAGGCATGTTTGATGAAGATTATTTTATGTATAGTGAAGATTGCGACCTTTGTCTGAAATTATACAGAAAGGGTCATAAAAATTACTATTTTCCTTACTTTGTTATAGAACATGCTGACAGCGGCATTGCTTCCAGAAATATGGCAGCAAGAGAGGCAGGAATCTGGGAAAGCAGGAGACTATATTTTAAGAAAAACTACTCTGCAGTCTATGCCGGATACTTGAGTTTCCTTTATTTGACCGGAGTTCTGAACAGAATACTGTTGTTTATGGTTTTATCTATATTTAAACCTGGAAGTAAAAATAGGGCCAGACTTGCAGCGTATTTTAAGGTTTTAAGACTATATTTTAATGGTTAGAAATATGATAACAGGAGATAATAAAAAAATAATACTTCCGGATGTGAGCTTTATAGCCACAGTTTACAATGAGGAAAAAAGCATTATCGAATTTCTGGAAAGTTTAATGGAGCAAATTTATCTACCCGGTGAGATAATTATAGTTGATGGTGGTTCAAAAGATAAAACTTTTGAGATTGCTTTAGGATTTTTTAAAGACAAAGCCTCTCCAAAAAATGGTGATTACAGAACAGTATTAAATAACAGAAATGACAGCGCCGGAGATAAATTAAATAAAAGAAACAACAAATCTATTGTAAATGTCAGAATAATTAAAAAAAATGGGGCAAATATTTCACAGGGAAGAAATGCTGCTATAAAAAATGCCTCTGGCAGGATTATTTGCGTAAGCGATGCTGGCTGCATCCTGAATAAAAATTGGTTGAAAGAAATTACAAGATTTTATGATGATACTTCATGTAATGTAATTGGCGGCCTTAACATGCCGTTTTGCCGGAATTTTATACAGAAGTGTCTTGCTGTCTGTGTGATGCCTGCAGAGAAAGAAATAAAGATTGAAAAATATATGCCCTCATCCAGAAATATAAGTTTTAAAAAGAAAATCTGGGTTGATGTTGGCGGTTATCCTGAAGATATGGATTATGGTGAGGATATGAAATTTAATTTTAATATAAAAGCTGCGGACTACAGGATAAGATTTAATCCCGATGCTGTGGTTTACTGGAAAATGAGGAAAAATCCTGTTCAAATATTCTGGCAATTCTTCAGATATGCAAAAGGTGATGCGACGGGCAGGATGTATCCCGTCCGTCATCTTATAAGGTTTAGCGCATTTTTTATATTTTTAATTATTTTAATTGGTGCATTCTGTTTAAGCAAATGGATTCTGGTTATACTGGTACCCCTTTTTATAGTTTATGTCTTCAAACCCTATAGTAAGTTAGCTAAGAGCTGGAGCAGTAATGGAAGTTGCAGTTTTTATGGAGTGGAAAAATTTTTATCCATTCTTTTTATACCTCTTTTACTTACACACATTGACTTTTCAAAGATGTGCGGTTATATTTATGGTCTTTTTAAAAAAATTATTAAAGAATAAAAATATATTTTTTAAATAATTGTATATAAGTATCTAAATATTTTTGAATTTGTTTCATTATATAATCTAAAATATAAAATTTAATCATTTTATTATAGATTTTTTTAATTAAATATGATATTATAATAAACAATAATTATTTATTATAATAATTATTTAATATATTTTTATAAACTAATAACAATTAAGTAGTATTCTAAAAGATGAAAGATACTAAAGGAGTGAAAAATGGCTTACGGAGAGGAATTAAAAAAAATTGATACCAATGAGTTAAGAGTTAGTCTTACAAAGTATTTAACCGAAAATTTAGGTGATACTATATACATAACCAGATATAACAGGTTGGTAGCAGAAATCAGGGTATATACTGATGACACCAGAAGAAAAACTGAGCTTAGAATTGCAAGGAAAATGATTGAAGCCGCCGAAAGAGAGAAAAATCAAAAGAAGTAGAGTGGGTTAACTGGAATTATTGGTTATTAATAATAAATAGCACAGAGTTCGTAAGTGAATGTATGTGGTATTTTATTTTCTAACAAGTTTATTCTAACCAGTTTATTTTGATTGACTTGATAAATAATTATGCTAATATATAGAAAAATTCAAGTGATGAAGTTTACTGCTGAGTATTTCAGTTAGATTTATGAGTTTTAATAAACAAAAATATAGTTCTACAAAAAAGCTGATTAGCATGTTTCTCTGGCTAAAAGATAATTCCTGCTGGCAAAACTTATAAAAGCCTGGCCGATATGATTTTTCACTTTTGCCTAAAATCTTTTTTATTTTTAAGTAATTTCTTTAGATATTCAATTTATATTAACAAATAAAAAAAAGCAAAAAGTTCAAAGAGTATTTCCATACAAGCCAGGCAAAAAAGACAGGAGAATCTTTATTGAAGTACTCTTTTTGTTTTATGTCAGACAGTAAAGTAAATTTTTAATTATCTGCAGGTCAAGATATCAATTTAAGAATTGAAAAAGCTTAAAAAATATGTTTTATCCATCTAAAAGTGAATACCTTAAAATAGCTCAAACCTATAATCTAATACCGGTATATAAAGAGTATATCGTTGATACTGAAACCCCTACTTCCATATTTATAAAAACAGGCGGATTAAAAAGAGAAGGATTTTTACTGGAAAGTATAGAAGGGCAAAAAAATTTATCAAGGTATTCTCTCATCGGAGTTGGATGCAATAACTTAATAAAGTTTGACAGGGGAGTCTTTTCTTTAAATGACGGCAGTAAGAAAGTGTTTGAAATAAAAACCAGGGATCCGCTTCTGGAACTGGAAAAAATCATGAAAAAATACCGGCTCTATAAAAATCCGGAGCTTGATCATTTTATAGGCGGTGCCGCAGGTTATCTGAGTTATGATCTGGTAAAATATTTTGAACAAATCCCTATTCGCGAGAATAAATTATTCATACCTGAAATTATACTCTATCTTACTGATTTAGTGGTGATTTTTGATCATCTGCTTAATCGTATTAAAATAGTTTCTACAATGAAAATTGAAAGTAAAATTTCTGCCGGAAAAGCTTATGATGCTTCAGTTGAGAATATTGAAAATCTGGAAAAGAAAATCAAGGAAAATAATGGAAATAATTTCAGAAGCAGTTTTGACGCTGCCGCCATTGATAATTCTGCTGCAGACCTGAAATTAAATTCTAATTTTGAAAAGGAAAAATTTCTTGAAGCAGTCAAGCGGGCAAAGAAGTACATAACTGAAGGGGAAGCATTTCAGGTAGTACTTTCCCAACGGTTTTATACCGGCGAGTTTTCCGATTCCTTCAGTATCTACCGTGGACTCAGAACTATAAATCCGTCTCCATATATGTATTATTTTAATTTTGGTGAATTTAAAATTATTGGTGCTTCCCCTGAACCTCTCATTAAAATTAACGGTAGAAAAATTTTGACCTATCCTATTGCCGGTACCAGAAGAAGGGGCCGGACCCTAAAAGAGGATAGAGTTCTAATAAGTGATTTACTGGGTGACAAAAAGGAAAAAGCTGAACACAATATGCTTGTTGATCTGTCCAGAAATGATCTGGGGAGAGTATGCCGGTATAACAGTGTGAAGGTTAAAAAATATATGAGTGTGGAAAAGTATTCACATGTAATTCATCTTGTATCGAGAGTTGAAGGGATTCTGGATAAGAATAATTCAATATATGATGCTCTGAGAAGTGTTTTTCCAGCAGGCACATTATCGGGGGCTCCAAAAATAAGGGCAATGCAGATTATAAGTGAACTGGAGCCTGATAGCCGGGGACCATACGGAGGGGCTGTAGGATATTTTGGTTATGACGGCAATCTTGACAGCTGTATTACTATCAGGACAGCTATTGTAAAAAATGGCATAGCTTACATCCAGGCAGGTGCTGGAATAGTATATGATTCTGAACCTGAAAATGAATTTAATGAAACTGTAAATAAAGCAGCTGCTCTTTTTAAAGCTATTAAATTATTTAAGTAAGTTGAATACTTGAATGCAGGGAATTTTTAAATAATGATAAAAATATAAGGAGATTAAAAAATGAAGACTTTTTTAGACGCAGTTTTAAACGGAAGGAATCTTAATCAGGATGAAGCGTATAAAGCAATGGAATTTATAATGGAAGGGAATGCAAATGATTGCCAGATTGCGGCTTTCCTCATTGCATTGAAAATAAAAGGAGAAACAACTGATGAAATAAGCGGCTTTTCCAGAGCTATGCTGGATAAGGCTGTAAAAGTAAAAAGCAGGCATAAAAACATTGTTGATACCTGTGGAACTGGTGGTGATGGTCTTGGTACTTTCAATATTTCCACTACTGCCGCATTTATAGCTGCAGGCGCAGGGGTACCGGTTGCAAAACATGGCAATAGAAATGTATCCGGTAGAAGTGGAAGCGCTGATGTCTTAGAAGAGCTGGGGGTAAATATAAATCTTGAATGCAGTGAGGTTTCGGATTGTCTGGATAGTATAGGTATAGGCTTTATTTTTGCTCCTAAGGCGCATACAGCTATGAAATATGTAGCAAAAGCAAGGAAGGATATGGGCATAAGGACTGTTTTTAATATTTTGGGCCCCCTTACCAATCCGGCACGGCCAAATGGCTGTGTCCTGGGTGTATTTGATAACAATTTAATATATATGATGATAAATACCTTGAAAAATTTAGGTGTAGAGAGGGCATTTGTAGTCAATGGCGAGGAAGTGCTTGATGAACTTTCTGTTTCTGGTAAAAACTCGGTTGCTGAATTAAGAGATGGCAGGATCAGCAAATATATTTTGGACCCGGAAAAGCTGGGTTTTAAAAAGTCAAATATTTCAGATCTGGCAGGTGGAGATGCAAAGGAGAATGCCAGGATTTTAACCAGTATCCTTACCGGGGAGGAAAAGGGCGCAAGAAGAGATTCTGCTGTTATTAATGCTGCAGCAGCTATAGTTTCAGGTAAAAAATCTGACTCCCTGTCTGAGGCTGTAGATTTAGCTAACCATTCTATTGAAAGCGGAAAAGCATATGAGAAATTAAATAGATTGATTGAATTTACAAATAGAAAAACTAATTAAAGCCCGGTCAGCATGTTTTAAAAGAGAATAAATTTGAAATACCTAAAGGAAATTTTAATTGTAAAAAAAGAAGAAATAAGAAAAATAAGAATAAGTTCAGAATGGAAAAAACCTGCTGTAAAAAATACAGAAAAAGAAAAGGGGAGTTTTTTAAGGAATATTAAAAGAGATAAAGTAAATGTGATTGCAGAGATTAAGAAAGCCTCTCCTTCTAAGGGAATTATCAACGATCGGCTTGATATTGAGGAGACGGCACTGCTTTATGATAAGTTTAAAAGCTTTATCTGCGGGATATCAGTTCTTACTGAATCATTATATTTTAAGGGTGATCCTGAGAATATAAGGATAGTCAAGAAAAAATCAAAACTACCGGTACTAAGAAAGGATTTTATCTTCAGTGAGGTTCAGATTTATGAGAGCGCGTCTCTAGGGGCAGATTGTATCCTGCTTATCAGTTCGCTTCTGGGAAAGAGAAAATTAAGAAAGTTGTATGAATTGGCCGGAAATCTGGGGTTGGATGTGCTGGTCGAGGTACATAGCGTGAAAGAACTGGATAAGGCACTGGATATTGGCGCGCAATTTATAGGTATAAATAACCGTAATTTAAAGGATATGAGCATTGATAGAAAAACAGTTTATAATATTTTAGATTACAGCAGAAATAAAGATTTATCTGATAAAATTTTTGTCTGTGAGAGCGGTGTGGAAAATGTTGAGTATATTAAAAGCCTGTTTTTGAGCGGAATAAATACTTTTCTGGTTGGCGGGTATTTTATGATAAGTAAAAATTTAGAAAAAACTTTAAGCAGTATGGAACTTGAACTGAAAAGGGAGAAACTATTATAGAAAAAAAGTTTGCCGGAAAGATTAAAATATTTATCTATATAGGTTTTTACTGATAATATAGGGTAAAATATTGTTAAATATATAGTGTGTTAAAATTTGCAAGTGTATAAAGAAGTGCAAGAATAAAAAAATAAATATATAAGGAAGTTAGAGAATGGTCTGGATAAAGATATGTGGAATTACAAATTTAGAAGATGCAAAAAGTATATCCGAATTGGGAATAGATGCGATGGGATTTATCCTGTCTACCGATAGTCCCAGAAAAGTAGAAATCATAACTGCATATAGAATAATTGAAGCACTGCGGACCGGGGAGAATAAAATTTCAATGGTAGGAGTATTCGTAAACGAAGAAATTAGAAAAGTTCTTAATGACTGTAGAAGTCTAAGGTTAGATTATATACAGCTTTCAGGTGATGAAGATAGGGATTATTTAAAAGATTTAAAAGAAAAAGCTAAGGATATAAAAATTATAAAGTCAATAAGAATTAAAAGTAAAAATGAATCTTATAGGGCCAAGATTAATAAAAAGGTGGACAAGTTAAAAGAATACGCAGATTTTATTCTGCTGGATAACTATAGTAAAAATGTTTACGGAGGGACAGGAGTGCCTTTTAACTGGGATATTGTAAAAGATTACTGCTGGGAAATTCCTGTTATAATATCCGGAGGACTTGATGCGGAAAACGTGAGGCAGGCTGTAGATATTGTAAAACCGTCTGGTGTGGATGCATCGTCTAAATTAGAAATCTATCCCGGTAAAAAGGATATGGATAAAGTTACTGGATTTATAAATGCTTTAAAATAGGTTATAGAAAGTTTTTAGGGCAAATGAAAAAAGATGAAAAAAAATTAAAAAAGGCAAATAGCAGTTTCAGGGGAAAAGAATACAGGAGCTATGGAAATGGATATTTTGGGACATTTGGAGGTATATATGTTCCGGAGATACTGATCAGCGCTTTGAAGGAGTTGGAAAAAAATTACTTTAAGTATAAAAAGGATAAAAAGTTTAAAGAAGAACTCTCATTTTATTTAAAAAACTATGTGGGAAGACCCACACCCCTTTATTATGCAGAGAGACTTTCAAACAGGCTGGGCAGAGCCAGAATATATTTAAAAAGAGAAGACCTCTGCCACCTTGGAGCTCATAAAATTAATAATACTGTTGGCCAGGTACTTCTTGCCAGAAAAATGGGAAAAAAATTTATAATTGCAGAGACCGGTGCGGGCCAGCATGGTGTGGCAACTGCTGCTGCGGCAGCACTATTCAATATGAGCTGCAAGGTTTTTATGGGAAGCAAGGATATTAAAAGACAGTCTTCTAATGTAATTAAAATGAAACTAATGGGTGCGGAAGTAATAGAAGTTTCTTCAGGGAGCAAGACATTAAAGGATGCAGTAAATGAGACTCTTCGCTACTGGGTGTCAAGAGTGGATGATACTTATTATGTCCTGGGTTCAGTAGTAGGTCCCCATCCTTACCCCACTATGGTCAGGGATTTCCAGGTAATCATAGGAAAAGAAACTAAAAAGCAGATAATGGATATAGAGGGAAGGCTTCCTGATTATATTATAGCCTGTGTTGGCGGCGGGAGTAATTCTATAGGAATATTTTACCCTTTCCTAGAGGATGCGGATTCTGTCAAACTTATAGGAGTGGAAGCAGGAGGTAAGGGTATTAAAAGCAAGAAGCATGGGGCATCTTTAGGCTATGGAGATAAAGGAATATTCCACGGTGCCTTCAGTTACGTGCTGCAGGATGATTACGGACAGATAGAAGAGGCATATTCTATATCAGCCGGACTTGACTACCCCGGAGTCGGTCCAGAGCATGCATACATGAAAGAAAAAGGAATAGTAAAATATGAGTATATCCTGGACAGCGAGGCACTGGAGGCGTTTAATACATTATCAATATGCGAAGGGATAATTCCTGCTTATGAAAGTTCCCATGCCCTGGCTTATACAGCAAAACTGGCTCCGTCGCTGGACAGTGATAAAGTAATTATTGTTAATCTGTCCGGGCGGGGAGATAAAGACATTGATAATAAATAAAGACATCAGACAGCAGGTACGGGTGAAAATTAATGTATGAAGGCAAAGATAACCCCATAGAGAGGGTTTTTAAAAAATTAAGAAAAAATAACCAGAAAGCTTTTATTCCATTTATAACCTGTGGTTTTCCCAGCCTTGATGGCTTTTTTAGTTTATTTGAAACCCTGGATAAAAATGGGGCAGATATAATAGAAGTAGGTATTCCATTTTCAGATCCACTGGCTGATGGTCCGGTTATTCAGACTACTTCAAAGATTGCTCTGGAAAACGGGATAAATACAGACATTGTCTTTAATTCAATAATTAAAATAAGAAAAAGCAGTGATACACCTATAGCCATTATGACTTATTTTAATATCATTTACCATTACGGGACCGGGAGGTTTTTAAAAAAAGCTAAAGAAGCAGGAGTAAATGGACTTATAATTCCTGACTTACCGCTGGAAGAATTTACCTCCTATAGGAGCTATTTTAACGGGGTAAATATTGATAATATTATGTTTGCTTCTTTGACCTCCAGTAAAGAAAGGTTATCCGCCATTGCAGGACAATGCAGGGGATTTATATACTGTATTTCAGTAAAAGGGGTTACCGGGATTAGAAATAGCATAAGACCGGAAGTTATAGATTTTTTAAAGAACTTAAAAGAAATAACCACTCTACCCCTGGCATTAGGCTTTGGTCTCTCAAACAGGGAACAAATTAATCAGATTAAAGGCTATTGTGATGGAGTTATTATAGGCAGTAAAATTTTATCTCTGCTGCTTGAAGCCCGGAGTTTTAACAGTGGACTGAAAGAAGTTAAAAATTTTGCTTTAGATATTAACAAAGTGTTAAAGGATAGAATCTAATAAGTTAGTATTATTATTGCTAATATTGTTGATATTCATAATAATATGGATTAAAGAGCCTGATAGATGCAGGATACCAAAATTAATTTAAATCAAAGTAATGCTAGATTTTGATAAAGAAAAAGAAATTAAAGATTTAACCATAAGCATTGTAAGTTATAATAGTTTAAGTTTTTTAAAAGAATGCCTGAATTCTATATTATCAAGCCCACCCGGAGCAGGGCATGAAATTATAGTTGTTGATAATGCCTCCACTGACGGCACTGGTGAATTTGTAAAAAAGAATTATCCAGAAATAATCTTAATCCCAAATAACAGGAATATTGGATTTGCCGCGGCTAATAATAGAGCTATAGAAAAGTCCTGTTCAAAATATGTGCTTCTGATAAATAGCGATTGCATGGTTTACAAAAAGTCACTGGATAGTTTAGTGGACTTCATGGAAAAAAATCCTGAAGTTGGGATAGCTGGACCAAAAATAGTTAATAGTGATGGAACCATTCAGTTCTCATGCAGAAGATTTCCTTCTGTATTCAATGCTGCTGCTCATACCATACTTACAGATATCTTTCCCAATAACCCTTTTTCAAAAAAATATAAACTTGCTGACATCGGCAGGGATAATCCTTTTAAAGTGGACTGGGTTTCAGGGTCCTGTATGATTATAAGAAGAAAAGCTTTAGAAGATACAGGGATTCTTGATGAAAATTATTTTATGTATGTTGAAGATCTGGATATTTGTTATAGAATGTGGCAAAAGAATTGGGAAGTATATTATTATCCTGAAGCTGAAATAATGCATTATATTGCAGGCAGCAGCGATGGTGGGAAAATTAAAGCGAGTTTCAGAATGCAAAAAAGTGTATTTTATTTTTTCTTGAAAAATTATAGAAGGAGTTGGAAAATTATTCTAATACCGCTGCTGGCGCTGACTCTTGGGTTCAGGTTGTTTCTTGCAATTATAAAAAGTCCTTTTTCAGGACAAAGATAATGTGACTTTATAAACATTTAATAGAGTTTAGATTTTTTATATTTAAGATTTTATATTAAAATAATCACTAAAGTAAAAATAGTTAACGGGGAGAATACGCTTTTGAGAATTTTGATAACAGGCATTGCAGGATTTGCCGGCAGGCATCTTACCACATATCTGACAACGGAAGATAATCATGAAATTCTAGGAATTGACCTTAATTTTAAAAATTTTAATTCAGATAATTACTCTGGCAAAATAGAACTTCTTGAAGCAGACTTAACTGATAGGCAAAGGATTTTCAGTATTATAAAAAAATTCAAACCGCAGCAGGTCTATCATCTTGCAGCGCAGAGTTCGGTTAGTTATTCATGGGAGAATCCTGTAGAAACTTTCAGGATTAATGTTTTTGGAGGAATAAATATCCTGGAGGGCCTTAAGAATTTTTGTCCCTGCTGCAAGATTCTTATGGTATGTACTGCTGAAGAATATGGAGAAATTGATAATGAAGATAAAGCGATTGATGAAAATTTCAGGATTTATCCTCAAAATCCATATGCTATCAGTAAATCAGCTCTGGATTTTTTCTCTTCTGTTTATTATGGTGCATACAAACTCCCGGTATATATAAGCAGGTCATTCAACCATATTGGCCCGGGCCAGTCAGAAAGATTTGTTGTTTCAGATTTTGCCAGGCAGATAGCTCTGATAGAAAGCGGCAGTCAGCACCCGGTAATAAGTGTTGGCAATCTCCAGTCTCAGCGGGATTTTTTAGACGTGCGGGATGCAGTTAAAGCATACAATTATATAATAAATAAGGGAAGTGAGGGCCAGGTCTATAATGTTTGTTCAGGCCAAAAGCAGAAGATTTCAGATTTGCTTGATATTCTTGTATCATTAAGCACAAGGTCAGATATTAAAGTGAAGGTTGACAGGAGCAAGTTAAGGGCAATTGATGTTAAAATTATGTATGGAGATAACAGCAAATTAAAGGCCCGGACTGGCTGGGCTTCCGAGTATTCTATCAAAACATCACTTAAGGATACACTCAATTACTGGAGGCAGAATGCTGGATTACAGATCTAAATTAAAGGTGAAAAGGAGTTAGATTGAAAGCAGTAATATTAGTTGGTGGAGAGGGAACAAGATTACGTCCAATTACATTTTTAAATCCAAAACCAATGCTGCCGCTTATAAATAAACCTTTCATGGAAAATTTTATTTTCTGGCTTAAATCTCACGGGATTAAAGATATAATCTTTTCTACCGGCCACCTTCCGGAAAATTTTAAAAATTATTTTGGAGATGGCAGTAAGTTTGGATTAAAACTGACTTATGTTAAGGAAGAAAAACCGCTGGGTACATGCGGAGGAGTAAAAAATGTAGAGAAATATTTAGGCGGCGAACGTTTTATGGTATTCAATGGTGATATTCTTTCTTCACTGGATTTGACTGATATGATAGTTTTTCATAAAAGGAAAAAAGCAGATATAACTATATCACTGACTCTTGTTAAAGATCCTACATCTTATGGACTGGTACCTATCGATAGTGAGGGAAAGGTTAAGCAGTTTCTGGAGAAGCCAAACCAGGAAGAAATTACTACTAATTTAATTAATGCAGGGATGTATATTATCGAACCACATGTGATGAAGTTAGCGCCGGAAGGTGAAAATTATTCTTTCGAAAGAGGACTTTTCCCCAGGGCATTACGTGAAGGATGTAAGATTTATGGATATGTTTCAGACTCCTACTGGCTGGATGTCGGAACTCCGCAAAAGTATCTGGAGGCTCATTATGATATTTTAAATAAGAAGGTAAATTTTAAATTTCCATATAAAGAAGTGCTGGAAAATATATATATAGGGAAAGGTTCAAAGTATTTTAAAAATAATTTTGTCTCCGGACCGGTTGTTATTGGTGAGAGAACCGAGATAGAGAAGGGTGCTAAAATAATGCCGCTTACGGTAATTGGGAATGACTGTTTTATATCCGGGGGAACTGAAATTTCTGAAAGCATAATTTTTAACAATTGCAAAATTGGGAAGAATTGCCTTATAAAAAAATCTGTAATTTCAAATAATGTAGTAATTGGCCGGAATGTAAGTGTAGAAGATTACTCTGTCATTGGAGATAACAGTAAAATTGGAAAGAATAATGTTTTAAAGGATGGCATTAAGATTAATGTAAATTCCAGTATCCCTGAGGGGCAAATTACTTTTTAAACTTTAATTTATATAATAAAACTCTTTTTAAAAAATTTTAAGAGAGGAGGCAACAGTGAGAGCACTTGTTACTGGAATTACCGGTCAGGACGGGTCCTATCTGGCTGAGTTCTTACTGGACAAGGGATATGAAGTTTATGGGATGGTAAGGCGGTCATCAGTTGAGAACTTTAACAGAATAGAGCATATAAGGGATAAGCTGAAGTTTGTCCAGGCTGACCTTTTGGACCAGTTATCTATAATAGATGCAATAAAAGAATCTAGACCTGATGAGATATACAACCTTGGTGCTATGTCATTTGTACCTACATCCTGGAAGCAGCCAGTGCTCACCGGTGAATTTACAGGATTGGGAGTAACCAGGGTGCTGGAAGCGGCGAGGCATATGAATAAGAATGTAAAATTTTACCAGGCTTCCAGTTCGGAGATGTTTGGGAAAGTGAGAGAGATTCCCCAGAATGAGAAAACCCCGTTTTATCCCCGCAGTCCTTACGGAGTGGCAAAGGTTTATGGTCATTATATGACTGTAAATTATAGGGAGAGTTATGATATGTTTGCCTGCAGCGGTATACTTTTTAACCATGAATCCCCAAGACGGGGTCTGGAATTTGTTACCAAAAGGTCAGCCTGGACAAACTTCAGCTTATCCCTTATATGCTCTATTCTGTTAAAGTTCTCAACTGATGACCGCCTG
>NMQN01000289.1 GCA_003575245.1 Candidatus Atribacteria bacterium 1244-E10-H5-B2
GGACGGAAAAGTGATTGGAATAGGCAATTCTGCCTAAAATCAGGCCAAATTCTTCGATAAGGACAGTAGCTTCTTTCAGCTCTTTATTTTTGAGATCAGGAATGGTTAGGGCAATAACATTGCTCCCTTTGCTTACTACCACATAAACTTCTCTGTTCTTTTTTACTTCCGCCCCGCTGGCCGGATCCTGGGTGATAATTTTATTCCGTGAGATTCTTTCGTCAAATTCCTCACCGGAGACATAAATCTTTAGTCCGGCATCATACAATTTTTCCTGAGCAACATTTAATTGGTCACCGATTACCGAAGGGACTACGGTATCGGAAACATCGAACATGTTTTGGAATGCCAGAAGAGCAGATAGCGCCCCGGCACTCACTAGGAAAATTATAAAAGCCGTAGTGAGAAATGATTTAAAAATAAAACGAAAGATTTTCCCTATCCAATTCATTTATAACCCTACCCTTTTCTTATCATTTTTACCATAAATAATCCATCCAGCTCTAAATCTGAATTAGAAAGCCCGGGGAGTATCTGAATAAATTTCTTTTGGTTGTGATGACCTGATTCATAGACCGGTAATTTTCGCTCTTTTATAAATTTACTTAAATCTTCTAACTCGAAATCAGGATGTTTCTCTAAAAATCTGCTTACTGCTTCCTGGTTCTCTTCCGGTTCGGTACTGCAGGTAGAATATACTAATCTCCCGCCGATTTTCAGGTAATTGGAAGCTATGTCCAGTATCTTCCCCTGTAGTTTGGATAACTGTTCAAATCTTTTTGAGTCATAAGTTTGCCATCTCAAATCAGGTTTTCTCCTTATCACTCCCAGGCCGGTACAGGGAACATCTATTAAAACTTTATCTGCTGCCTTTAGATATTTCTCAACTAATACAGCACCATTGCTCTGCCTGGTTTTTACTATATCTATTCCCAATCTCCGGCAGTTATCTTTTACCATTAATAATCTTGACTTATTACTATCCATTGCCAGGATGTTGCCTTTGTTGGCCATTAATTGGGCAAGATGGGTGGTCTTCCCTCCCGGTGCACTGCAAATATCGATTACGAATTCACCGGGTGAAGGGTCGAGCAGATGAGAGACCAGTATTGATGCTTCATCCTGAATTTGAAATAGTCCCTCCCGGTAAGCGGGAAATTTAGTGACATTGGGAAGTCCTTTAACCTGCAGTGCTTCTTCGGTAAACAACCCTTCTCTTACTGAAATGTTCTCTTTTTCTAAAATCCCTTTTAAATCAGAACGGGATACTTTAAGGGTATTGGTTCTAATCACTAAAGTTGGTATTTTATTATTCGCCTGACATATTTTAACCGTATCGGCAAAACCAAATCTTTTTAACCAGCGCTCGACTATATGCAGGGGGTGTGAATAAATGGTGGAAATATACAGAGCGGTCTCTTTTTTTTTATCCGGCCAGCGAATATTCTCTCTATTTCGAATAATATTTCTTAACACCCCGTTTACAAATTTAGCTATCCCGGGATTACCGTATTTTTTTGCTAATTGGACAGATTCATTACACACCGCATAATCAGGAACTTTGTCTAAAAATAGCAGCTGGTAAACACCCATTCTTAATATATTTCTAATCAATACTACTGTTTCCGATAGAGCTTTAGTAGAAAATTGAGATAGAGCCCAGTCTAATTTATTTCGGTTTCTTACCACTCCGTAGGTTATCTCGGTGATAAAGGCCGCGTCTCTGGTGGAAATTTTCTTTTTATCCAATGACTTACTTAACAGAATATTGATGTAGCCCTGCCTTGAATCAATTTTAACCAAAATAGTTAGTATAGTTTCTCTTATGGGATCAACTTTCGTTTTTTTCATAGACCTGATTTACTTTATATTCCCTTCTATCTTCTATTTCTTAGCACTATAAGCCGTAACAGCTGAAAGACTGCCACCGAGGTAGCAGCCACATAGGTTAACGCGGCGGCGCTTAAAACTTTTTTAACCGAATTAATTTCTTCTATATCCGAAACAATATTTGCTCCAATCAACAGGTTTACTGCTCTCTTGCTGGCATCAAATTCGACCGGTAAAGTGACTAACTGAAACAGGACAGCTAAGGAAAAGGCCATAATGCCGATATCCATCAGGGCGGGAAAACTGAAGATAAAGCCGATTAAAAACAGGGGGACCGCCATATGTGAGCCGATATTGGTGACCGGTACCAGGTTACTGCGAAGGGAAAGCGGAAAATAATTTTTGGCATCCTGAAGGGCATGACCGATCTCGTGAGCTACAATCCCCTGGGCAGCTAATGATTTACCATAATATATTTCTTCGGAGAGGCCCAGCTTTTTCTGCCTGGGGTCATAGTGGTCAGAAAGGCGGCCTTCTGTCGGTTCTATCTTGATATTACTCAAATTGTTTCGTAATAACAGTTCTTCGGCTGTTTCCTTCCCGCTTAACCCGTTTTTGGCTAATATTTTTGAATATTTTAAATAAGTTGTTTTTACCTTGTATTGGGCATAAAGGGTTAAAATTATGGCCGGTATTAAAATAAATATGGTGCTGTCGAAAAAGAACATAAAAACCTCCTATTGTTCACCAGCAGGAGCACAATGAGTCAAGCTATTACTGGTAATAAACGATACCCCTAAAATAATTGGGTGCAACCATATCTTCTTGTAGGGGCACAATGAATTGTGCCCTTCTTTGTTTGTATTTTTCCGTTTACTGTGGGCACGATGCATCGTGCCCCTACATTTTAGCAGACGGGCGAGACGCCTTTTTACGTTTAACGGGCTTGATGAATCAAGCTACTACCTTTTAATAAAA
>NMQN01000631.1 GCA_003575245.1 Candidatus Atribacteria bacterium 1244-E10-H5-B2
AAAAACAGAATTATTTGTAAAACAAACCTTAAGCAAAGATAGTACCGGTCATGACTGGTGGCATATTCATCGGGTAAGGAATTTAGCTAAACGAATTGCCCGGCATGAAAGTGCAGATATATTTATTGTGGAATTGGCGGCGCTATTACATGATATCGGTGATTATAAGTTCTTTCAGGGAGATGAAGAAGCCGGGGCAGCAAAGGTAGGGGAGTGGCTTTCTTCTTTGGAGATTCCCCCTTCTCTTATCGACGAAATTATAGAAATCACTTCTCGGGTCTCTTTTATGCACACCTTGCCTGATAAGGGAAAAGTGGGAGGTAAAAAGAATTCCGCTATTCCGACACTATCCAAAGAATTGATGGCTATAACTGATGCCGACCGTCTGGATGCCATGGGAGCAATTGGTATTGCCCGGGCTTTTACCTACGGGGGATTTTTTAATAGGCCAATTTACGACCCTGCCCTTAAACCGAGTAAGTCCATAACCAGAGAAGAATATAAAACTACTGAAGCACCATCTATAAATCATTTTTACGAAAAGCTGTTGAAACTTAAAGATATGATGTATACCAAATTAGGTCGTAAAATGGCTAAAAGGAGACACCGTTTTCTGAATCTTTACTTAAAACAATTTTTTAAAGAGTGGAAAGGAAAAATGTAAAGAAAGATGCCAGGCACTTTTTTTACATTTTTTTAAAATAGGAGGTAAATATGCACCAGGATTTTAAAGGAACACTAATTATTTTAGTAAGACACGGAGAATGTGAAGGGAATATTAAGGGGATGTTTAGAGGAAGGGCAAATTTCCCGTTAAATGAGAGGGGCCTTATTCAAGCTCAGGATTTAGCCCGGGAATTAAAATTTTTTCCTGTTAAATATATTTATTCTAGTCCTCTCGCCCGAGCCAGACAGACGGCGGAGGCTATCGGGGAACAATGTGGGGTAGAGGTTAAAGCAGAAGAAGGATTTAATAATATAGAATTAGGGAGCTGGGAAGGGTGTTTTAAAAAAGAGATTGCCCAGGAATACCCGAAGGAATGGGAGCTCTGGGTGAATAATCCGGAAAAACTCAAGGTGGAAGATATGGAGACACTCTATGATGTGCAGAAGAGGGCTAAGGCCTGTCTGGATAACTTAGTTTCCAAGCATGGTGGAGAGACTTTAGCGGTAGTTTCCCATCGGGCAGTACTTAAACCCCTTATCTCTTCCTGTCTAAATATTGCTTCACCTTATTTTTGGAAGATTCATCTGGATACTGCCTCTTACAGTCTTCTTTCTCATAAAAAAGACAAAGAATATTGTCTGATACAATTAAATCAAACTAAACATTTAAAAGAATATGTTACCGAGTGGGTATAAAAAAAGAAAAATGAAAATTAACCAAAAAAAACAAATAACAAAAGAATATAAAACTTTTATCGGATATTTAGAAGGAATAATATCAATTATCCTGAATACCCTACTTTTTGGCTTGAAATACTGGGTGGGAATCAAGACTTTTTCTATAGCTATAATTGCCGATGCCTGGCATACCTTATCTGACTCGCTCACTTCCCTGGTGGTGATTATAGGTTTCAAAGTTTCATCCAAGCCCGCTGATAAAAAACATCCCTACGGTCACGGTCAGGCAGAGATAATTAGTTCGGTTATCATCGGCACATTGTTAGCTGTGGTGGGTGTTAATTTTTTAATTGCCTCGATTCAAAAATTTGTAAATCATCAATCAGCCGTTTACGGAAATTTAGCCGTAATAGTATTTATAATTTCCGTGATAGTAAAAGAAGGATTAGCTCAATTTTCTATACGCGCTGGAAAGAAAATTAATTCTCAATCACTTATTGCCGATGGTTGGCACCACAGAAGTGATGCTCTGGTATCTCTTATGATTTTAGTTGGAATCTTTACAGGAAGGCATTTCTGGTGGGTGGACAGCATTATGGGCGTTATAGTATCTTTGGTCATATTTTATACCACCTACATCATTTTAAAAGAAACAATCAGTACCTTAATTGGGGAAGAGCCCTCTAAGGATTTTGAAGCAGAGATTAGAAAAATTGTAACTAATAGCGTATCTCATGATGTTAAATTACATCACCTCCATTCTCACAAATATGGTGACAATAAAGAATTAACCTTTCATATCAGATTACCAGCAGGTATGAGATTGGAAGAGGCTCACAGTATCGCCGAGGAATTAGAAAAGAAGATAAAAGAAGAAATGTATATCGAGACTACAATCCATATAGAACCAATTATCGCAAGAAAAAAATATAATAAGTAATCAAAATCAATCTATGCTCAGGATACAAGAACAGAGAAAGTTCTTAATTTATCAAAAACAACACAACTAATTGTCTTCTGATTCAAAGGGAGAAGTAGTATATGAAAAAAGATTATTATGAAATCGATGAGAATATTTATCGAAGATTTGACCAGAAAAATGATATGTTTTGCCGCTATCTATGGGATAAAGACCTGGAAACTTATCAAAATAATTTCGCAGATGATATGCTAAAGAATATTAAAGAGAATAACGAAGGTTACACCCATTTTGATTATGCCTTTTCTAAAGCTTCCTGGACAGTCTATAATCGATTTCCTTTTGCCTTTTCCTGGGAAGGTGAGACCTCCTTTGAAGAAGATTGGTATGGTTATAAATTAAGAGAACAAAAATACCAGATTAAAGACCTGGCAGAATTTACTGCCAAAGTAAAAAAAGTAGCCAGATTTTACGGAGCTTCTCTGGTGGGGATAACTAAAATTAATGAGAAATGGATTTATAAAAACGCGGGTAAGAGGTCTG
>NMQN01000504.1 GCA_003575245.1 Candidatus Atribacteria bacterium 1244-E10-H5-B2
AGAGCAGGTTTAGGCATGGTCGATGGAATATTAAAACTTATTCCTCCTGCAAAAGTAGGGCATATTGGAATGTATCGTGATCCTGATACTTTAAAACCTGTAGAATATTATGCGAAATTACCGTCTGACATTAAAGATAGAAAAGTTATTATTGTTGACCCAATGTTAGCAACAGGAGGTTCAGCTGTTACTTGTATAGACTATATCAAAAAATGTGGCACGGAAGATATAAAGTTTATGTGCATAATTGCTGCTCCGGAAGGGATAGATATGTTACAAAAATGCCACCCGGATGTAAAGATATACACAGCAGCTGTTGATGAAAGATTAAATTCCCATGGATATATAGTTCCGGGCTTAGGTGATGCTGGAGATAGGCTATTTGGAACAAAATAAATTAGTATTTAGTATTTAGTATTTAGTATATAGTAAAGAGAGAAAAAGAAAAAGACGAAATATAAAGTACAGAGTAAATTCGTATAAAGTATTTGGCAAACTGGCAAACCGGTTAACTGGTAAACTGGGCAACTAATATAGTTTTGCACTTTTCGCTATAATATTTTGACTTTATGCTAAACTGAAAACTTGCATCTTGTATTTAGAACTAACAACTATTCACTAACGACTATCTTTTAAAGGAGGCTTTAATTTATGAGTCGTCCAACCTGGGATGAGTATTTTGTGGAAATAACTGAATTAGTTTCCAAGCGTTCTACCTGTCTAAGAAGAAAAGTTGGAGCAGTAATCGTACAAAATAAACGAATACTTACTACCGGATATAATGGTGCTCCCAGAGGGCTGCCCCATTGTTTAGAAATAGGATGTTTAAGGGAAATAAAAAAAGTTGCTTCCGGAGAAAGACAGGAATTGTGCAGGGGATTACACGCTGAACAAAATGCTATTGTGCAAGCTGCATTATATGGTATAAGCATAAAAGATAGTGTATTATATTGTACAACTCAACCTTGTGTTACTTGTGCCAAGATGATTGTAAATTCAGGAATAAAGAAAATTATTTATAAAGAAAAGTACCCCGATGAGTTAGCCCGAAATATTCTCAAAGAATCAGGAGTAATTGAAATTTGTTATGAATAAAATAAAAATTGCTATAATTTTTGGAACACGACCGGAAACTATAAAGATGTTTCCCATAATTTCAGAAATAAACAAACACCCTTATCTCCTGGATTGCAGAATTATAGTTTCTGGCCAACATCGTGAAATGTTAGATCAGATGTTAGAAATTTTTCAGATTAACCCTGATTATGATTTAAATATTATGCAACAAGGTCAATCTTTATCAAATATTACCAAGAATAGTCTTTTTGGTATTGAAAAAATATTAAAAAAAGAAAGACCAGTGTACTAACTGATCTCCACTTTACTCCCACTAAAAAATCGTGTGAAAATTTGCTTTTTGAAGGAGTAAAAAGAGAAGATATTTTTATCTCCGGAAATACTGTAATAGATTCTCTGTTCTTAATGATTAAGGAGAACTATATATTTAGAGAGCCCTTACTAAAGGATAAAAAAATGTTTGATAAAAAAATTATTTTAGTGACTATGCATAGAAGGGAGAATTGGGGAGAACCATTAAGGAAAACTTGCCAAGCAATAAATAAAATAATCGACGAACATCCTGATATATCAGTAATTTTCCCTCTGCATAAAAACCCCGAAATAAGAAAGAATGTTAAGAGAATATTGCAAAATAAAAAAGATATTCTACTACTCGATACTTTAGATTATGATGATATGATTAATTTGATGTCTAAATCATATATTATGCTTACTGACTCCGGCGGAATACAAGAAGAAGGACCTTCCTTAGGAAAGCCGGTATTAGTTTTACGGGATGAAACAGAAAGACTGGAGGCAGTCGAAGCAGGTGTAGTAAAACTGATTGGAACTAATGAAGGAAGGGTTTGTAGAGAGGTTGTTACACTATTAGACAGCAGAGATAAATATAGAGAAATGTCAAAAAATATTAACCCTTATGGAGACGGAAAAGCTTCGGAAAGAATTGTTAAAAAAATATTATATAATTTTAATTTAATTAACCAATCTCCTGATGAATTTAAAGCAAAATAACTACTAAGGAATTAAGTAGTCAGGAGTCAGAATTCAGAATTTATTTGACCTTTTCCTTATCCTTTTTTATTATTCATGTGCAAACAGGTATTTCTATTTTTTAGTATTGTTTTGGATTTCCGATTCCGCGGGAATGACAGAGAGAGGAGAGGTAATTTTACGCTTTTAGCTTTTTAATATATACTATACAATTTTATTCTGGTCCTGGTATTTCTTCTTCTTTAACTCTACGCTCTACGTTAAACGCTATCCGCTATATTTTGAGATACGATTCACGAGACACGAGATAGGAGCTTGGTTTCTGGCCTCTGGATCCCGACTTTTATTTTCTTCACGATATACTATATACCATATACTATATACTAAATTATGTTATAATATTTTTGTTAATATAATTTATTTGATAGTGAGCAGTCATTGCGTTATCAGCAACTGTTATTCACTAACGACTAACGACTACTTTTAAGGGTGTGATAATTTATGTTTCCCATTTGGGACGATGTACCAACAAAAAAGTTTCCATTACTAACAGTAGCATTAATTGTACTGAATTCAATAGTATATCTATATCAAGTATCATTAGGTGAAAGGTTCACTGAATTTATCTATTCAATGGGATTGCTTCCTTTTGAAATTACTCATCATATAGATCTTTTTCCTTCTGGTCCATCACCCATTTATTTAACTATATTTTCCTCTATGTTTATGCATGG
>NMQN01000621.1 GCA_003575245.1 Candidatus Atribacteria bacterium 1244-E10-H5-B2
AGATAGATAAAGTAAAATAAGCGTAGCTCCATATATACTGAAACTCACAATGCGCCAAGCATCACCGCGCTTACTGGCAAGAACTACTAAAATTATCAGGGCGGCAATACTTAAACCTGCTCCGATACCGTGAGTAATGCTATTGGCAATCTCCTCACCCAAGGTCTGAAGCTTGGATGAGTAGGTTTCTTTTTTTAAAATATTTTTCTCATTTACTGAATTTTTCATTTGATAATATTTACCCATCTCTATTATATAGTTAATCAGTTGATAAAAACTTTTTCAATAGATTGTTTTTATGTTAGGATTATAGCATATCATATAGTAAAATAGTACTGACAAGACAGCGAACATCAAGATTTTATTTAAATTTATTTCTAATATTGGTTTTGCATGTTGCTACCGAGATCGAGTTTTTTCGGAACAATTAAAAAAACATAATAATCCAAAGAGATTAAAAAGAAGGAGAATGTCGAGACTTATGGAATATGGTTTAATTTTATTAGGGATAATTTGTACTGTTATAGGAGTAATTGGTTGTATTTTTCCCGCAATTCCCGGACCTCCTGTTAGTTATGCTGCCCTTATATTGCTCCAACTTGCCAAAGAAGAACCTGTTTTTAGTAAAAGTTTCTTGGTCTGGTTTGCTGTCTTAACCATTATAGTCTCCTTGGGAGATTATTTTCTCCCTCTATTGGGAGCAAAAAAGTATGGTACTAGTAAATACGGAATCTGGGGAGCAATAATAGGGATGATAGCCGGCATAATCTTCTTTCCTCCTTTCGGAATGATTTTAGGGATATTTATTGGTGCAATTGTAGGAGAGCTTATTGCTGGAAAAGAAAATTCAATGGCCCTGAAAGCTGGCCTGGCTACTTTTATCGGAAGTATGACGGCGGTTTTTATCAAACTGTCTTTATCTTTGGTAATGGCTTTCTATTTTTTTATCTACATCTTTAAAGGCTAAAAATCAAGGAGAAAAAAAGAAATAAGATGTTTATTCTGGAAACTGAAAAGTTGAAATTAATTTCACTTGATGCTCAGAATTTGAAATGGTCAATCGAAGACCGTCGGAAGATGGAGAAGAATTTGGGAGTGAAAATTACTGATACAGAGCTGGAAGAACCGGTGAAGAAAGCCATGAGGACTTCTCTTAAGATAGTTTTAGAAAATAAGAAAGATTATCTTTGGTTTACAGGTTGGGAAATAGTATTAAAAAAAGAAAATAGAATAATAGGGGGATTGTGCTTTAAAGGCAGTCCTGATGAAAAAGGGAGAGTTGAAATCGGTTATGGAATGCAGGATGAATACAGATGCAAGGGATATACTACGGAAGCAATAAAAGAATTAATAAATTGGGCTTTTAGCTTTAATAATATTACCGGGATTATTGCAGAAACAGAAAAGGATAATCTTCCATCTCATAGAGTTTTGGAAAAAGTTGGAATGCAAAAATACCAAGAAAATGAAAAGATGTTTTGGTGGAGAATAAATAAGATTCAAAAAAAATTTATGAGTAAGAAAAAAGGGGAGGCAGAAAAAATGATAATTAAAGATTTCAAACCATTTGAAGGTCAACATTGTGAAACAACCGCAACAGGCAGCTTGCTTCTGCATCAAGGAATCAACTTATCTGAGCCCATGCTTTTTGGATTGGGCGAGGGATTGAACTTTATTATTTGGAATATGAAAACAATGGATTTCCCTTTCATCGGAGGAAGAATAAGGACGGATTTATTGACTCAAAATATTACCAGACACCTCAATTTAAAATTGAATGTTTGGGAAACATCTTCACTGAAAAAAGCCTGGGAAAACGTAAAAGAAAATATCAATTCGGGAATCCCTATAGGAATAAAGCTGGATTGCTATCATCTGGATTATTTTACCAATAAATTTCATTTTGCCGGTCATTATGTGGCAATGTATGGATATGATGAAAATAACGCTTATCTGGTTGATACCATTCAACAAGGTGGATTGGTTAAAACTTCTCTAAAGAACCTTGAACTGGCCAGGAATGAAAAAGGACCTATGTCATCTAAAAATCTTTCTTATACCATTGGAGCCACCAATAAAAAATATAACCTAAAGAAAGAAATTATGCAGGCCATAGGCAATAATGCTAAAAATTATTTGAATCCTCCCATACAAAATATTAGTTATAAGGGAATCCTAAAGACCAGTAAAGAAATAATAAAATGGTTTAAACGAAGCAAAGATGTTGAGGGAGATTTTAAAACAACTGCGATGTTAATGGAAAAAGCCGGCACCGGTGGCGCGTTGTTTAGAAATCTTTATAGAGACTTCCTAAAAGAAAGTTATCAAAAAACAAAAGTAGAAGAAATAAATGAATCCTATGAGATGTTTATCGATATTGCCCGGCTGTGGAGAGCAGTTTCTAAATTGTTTATAAAAGCAGGAGACGAGAAAGATATTCAATATATCAATAAGGCTTCTGAAATATTGGTAGAATTATCCGATAAAGAGAAAAAAGCAATGAATATTTTGCTAAATTCATGTAAGAGAGAGGTCTTATAATAAAATTCAATAAGAAAAGATAACTTTGCTCGCTTTGGTTATCTATTTTATTTTACTGGTTAAATGTTAAAATTTAGGGTAGCAATTCAGGGAGAACATCTCATGAAGTTAGAAAAATTAGGACTTAGTCATTGGTTTAAAGGTAAAATCGATCCTACAAAATTAATCGAGTATCGAATAGCCAGAGTTATCACTGTAAATAAGGATAGCTATATTATTAGAAATGAAAAAAAAGATGTTTTTGCGGAAGTCTCTA
>NMQN01000236.1 GCA_003575245.1 Candidatus Atribacteria bacterium 1244-E10-H5-B2
TTAAGTAAATTCTTTAATGCTGCAAGAAGAGCGTTCAATGTGCGAGAAACTTTCGGAATGGGTTCCATTTCCTCAAATTGTTCCAGCCGCGACACAACATATTCTAGATTCGCATAGGTTTCGATTCCCGGAAACACATCGAATCGATCGCCACGCGTGGAGATGGCACACTTCAGCTCCTCGCTAATGGGAAGAAACAACTTGTATAACTCGTTTGAATCGGTATATTTACTATTATAGACAATTGAGAGTTGTCTTACAGATTTCCGAAGAGTTTTCTTGAGATGCGAATCTTTCGAAGCAATGGGCTCGGCAACATGGTTAAGGAAGTGGTACTGGCAATACGCATGTGGGATATCTGGTTTAAATTGCTTGACACCATTCACAATGTTTTTTTGCTTGTCGGAAATGATAGCTACGATGGGAACGCCATAGAGCATTTCAATTTCTCGAAATATAGCGCATAACACGAATGCGGGAGCAGATTCTAAGTTCCTTGCAAGGAGCACGTTTCCCGTGAGGCGATCAGAAAAGACCCAAAGAGAAGGCTCGTTCTTAACTGGTTGGGCACCATCAAGCGATAAAATGATTCTTCCGCTTGAACGGACCTCTTTTAGGACTTTTTTGTCCGTATATTGCTTTCCTGCCATTTCAAAAAATTCACAGATACTTCTCACCGTGTTCCTCGAAATTGACACGTCCCAATCGTCCCACATGAGTTCAACGGTGGTGGAATAATTAATGTGATGCTTGAAATGATGTTGTATTACTTTTGCCCATACCTCCAAGGAAAATCGCTTCCGTTGCATAGCAGAATGATATGCTGCTGGAAATGCTTGGTGCATTTCACACTTAGGATTAATACAGCTATAATAATTGGTCACCACCCATACAAGTCCCTTTAAAGTGATAATTTTCTTACCTCCATTATTGAATTCGTGTCGAAGTTGCGAAGAACATAAGGGACAGATCAGTCCTTTTTTAGAATCCCAATAGGTGTGAATTGTAGCTTTTTTAATTTCAGAAGGTTTAGCTGGCATTAAATAAAATAAGGATTTAACGAAGATAAACCTTTCTATTAAGCTCAAAGAGCCTAGTTATTTTTGTCGGGTGAGTGTTGTTTGACATTAAAGAAAAAAAAGAGTTTAATTAAATTCTATTGCTAGACTTTATTTTTTTCAAATCTTTACAACCCAACCAAATTCATCATCAATATCTAAACGCTGAATACCCACCAGCAATTCATAAATCTTTCTTGTAATTTCGCCAGGTTCACCTTCACTAAAAATCCTTTTTTTATCCTCAAGGACAATAGATTTAATCGGAGTAATAACTGCAGCAGTTCCTGCACAAAAAGCTTCAGAACAAGAATTTTCAAACAATTCTTTATAGGAAATATCTCGCTCTTCAATTTTTATTCCCATTTTCTTTGAAGTTAATTCTAAAATTGATTTACGCGTAATACCGGGCAAAATTGTTCCAGTTGTTTTTGGAGTTGCAAGGGTTCCGTTAATCACAGCAAAAAAATTTGCCGCTCCAACCTCCTCAATAAATTCCATATGAACTGCGTCTAAAAAAATGACTTGAGCAAAGCCCTTTTCTTTAGCTTCCTTTCCGGCTAACATAGATCCGGCATAATTGCAACATGTTTTGGTTGCACCAGTCCCACCTGGAGCGGCTCTTGTATACTTCTTCGTAATCTCTAAATCAATACCCCTAAATCCTTCTGGGAAATATGGTCCTACCGGAACCGCAAAAATTATGAATTTATAACTTTTTGCTGGTTTTACACCAACTATCGGGCCATTTCCAATCATTAAAGGACGAATGTAAAGTGCTCCAGCACTATCATAAGGTGGTATATATTCTTCATTTGCTCTCACCACATCTTTAACCGCGTCAACAAATTTACTTACATCATAATTCGGCATTAACATTCTACTAGCACTATCGTTAAATCTTTTCGCGTTTTCCTTCGGTCTAAAGAGGACTTTTTCTCCATTCTTAGTTCTTAACGCTTTCATACCCTCAAATATTCCCTGTCCATAATTTAGTACACAAGCAGCAGGTGAAATTTCAAATTTTCCGAACGGGACTAATTTTCCTTCGTCCCATTTTCCGTCGTTGTAATCTGAAACAAACATAGTTTTAGTTTCAATATATTCAAAACCTAGAGAATAATAATCTATATCTTTAGCGTCCATATACATCATATACTAGTTAGTTTTTATCAGATTTATTTAATGATTTGTTTATTAAAAAATTTTATTGAAAATAAAATTTGTAATTTCAAATTTGAGTTTTTTTACAATTAGCGATTAAATGTTAAGTTTTTTGTAGAGGTGAAAAAATAAAAATTTTTCTCGTGAAAGATATCACGAGCATATCACTCCCTAATATTACCACGATAACACACCCTTTTAAATATGAACTTTAAGTCGGTTGTTAAAGTATCTTATCATGACATTCCTGTGGAAGAGTATTTTGACGGAGTATGCCCGGAATGTCGCTCTTTAGTATTAAAGATACGCTCGAGTTATAAGCGATTGCTTCCTGACCTCGGAGCGCCTCGGGAGAAACGTTTTCTCCGCATAAAAATAAATTATTTTGAATGTGAAACCTGTGGTCATTCATTCTCTCCAAAACACCTTGATTATCCCTCCAAATTAGAATATGCTCCCTCAATTATCCATTATGCATTAGAGCGTTAAGAACTAAGAATGGAGAAAAAGTCCTCTTTAGACCGAAGGAAAACGCGAAAAGATTTAACGATAGTGCTAGTAGAATGTTAATGCC
>NMQN01000472.1 GCA_003575245.1 Candidatus Atribacteria bacterium 1244-E10-H5-B2
ATTGTAAGGTTTTATATATCTATTCAGAATCTAATATCTATAATCTGAATAAGGTTATATCTTTACAGATAGAAGGACTAAAAGAACTGGGAATAATAATACCTAAAGAATGCTTTAAAAATTTCCTTAGCTACAATACAAGAAAAGAGCTATTAACTATAAGTTTAACGCCGAATGATGACTTATCAAAACTTCAAAAATGCCTGGACACTTTCGAGCCTGATGTAATTATAGTTGATCCCATTTCGAGAATTGCTACCTTTAATATGAATAAAGCGGAGAATGTCACGCTATTTAGTAATTTGATGATCCGAATGAGGGATTGCCTCTGGGTAATCGTTCATCATACCAGGAAAGAAGAAGCGAAACCCCGGCTTAAAAACCCTCCACCGATAGATAAAATAGCTTTATTCGATAGTATTCGAGGCTCCTCTGCCTGGTGTAATAATGCCGATACTATCATCTGTTTAACTCAATCGGGAGAGGATCTGCCGGAGAATTTTTTAAAGGTATTCTTTGAATCGAAAAGAGGATATGAGCCTGACCCTTTAGAGGTTAAGTGGGACCTTAAAACCCTGAATTATGAGCTTATAGATATAACCGATCTGCATAAGAAGGTTAAAATAACCTATTCGGATATGATGGAATACATAAAAAAGAACTTCGGAGATAGAAAGTATAGGTATAAAGAACTGACCGATCCCATATCTCAAAAATTCAAAGTCAAGCCTCAGAGTGTTTGCAAATTACTTTTACAGGCCAGGGATAGCGAAGATATGATCAAAGACGAGGGCAAATTCGGAAAGTGGTATATCTCGAATCAGGGCAAACTTGACTTCAAGAGTGCTGATATATAAGGATTACAAGAGATTTTAGAAGGATATTTACTCCGGGGATTAACCGGATTAAGACTACCCTTCTCAAAAGATTACATAAATAGTTAGTAAATAGTAAGTAACCTATATATATATATAGTTATAGAAAGTAAGTAGTAAGTAAATAGTTGGTAAATTGTTGGTAAATTGTTGGTAAATGAAAATATGCCATATGCTTACTAACAAGTTACTAACTCATTTACTTTCTCAAACTGTTGGTATATAAGGGTTATAGACGTTTTTGTCTATGAATATCTGTATATCTATCTATCAGGGAATAAAAAGGGGGAATCAAAATTATGACTAAAAAATGGAGAAGTGCAGAAAGCTATTTAGGAAATACCGCGCAGGCTCGGAGAAATCAGAGGGCAAATTTGATCCCGGGGAATGCTTGGGATAAGAGACACAGGAAAGAATTAAGGCTCGAATGCTTCTGGGAATATGGCGATCTTAACGATAAGCAGATGATTTATGAGGGTTTCGAGAATAAAAGGGATATTAAAGACGTGCCTAAAAAGGAACTGAAAGACGAAAAATTACTTGATATCTGGTGGGGTGAACTGGACCTCGAGGATAAGGAATCTATCAATAAAGAGATAATATCCTGGCAGGACCGGGAATGGAAAGCAGAGCATTCAAAGCGTATGCAGGAATGCCTAAAGAAGAAATTGGCTCTATTAGAAAAGGTCTAAAAGGGGGCTAAAAAACTTCTTTCCTTTTCGTGAGTAGCTCGGGGCGGTCCTGAAGTTATACTCGAAAGGCCAAAAAAGCGGTTTACCGGTCTTTTACCTATCAGAATAAAAAAGACAAAAAGGACAGGATCCCGACAAAAAAGGGATTCTCCTTCTTTTCTTTAGATAGCTCGAGGTCCGGAAAGGCAAAAAAAGAAACTAAAGAAACTAAAAAACGACAAAAAGGGAAAGCAGAAAATTAAACTGATCCGAATAAAAAACACAAAAAACACACAAAATAGACAAAAAGAGAAATGTCCCTGGAACGTCCCCAGGGTGTCCTTGATTTAGCTAAAAAAAATTAGTGATCTGTTAGTATGGGGTTAGTGATATCGAAGAAAAAAACTGCACCGGGATAGCACCGGGACTGCACCAAAAAAGGCTTTTTCCCGGTTAAAATCTTTCGTAAATTATAAAATTACCTGGTAGCGTCAAAGCCTTTATAAATAAACCTTTTCAAGAGATAAAGAAGAAAAATTATACTTCATTATACTTCACTATATCAGGAATAGGAATACCCTCTTTTTTTATCCGGACAAAAGAGATCCCTCAATAATATTATGTAAAGTAACCTATTATAACCGGTTATCCCTTATTTATTAAGGGTTTTAGCTAAAGACTACACTATATATGGTGGTATGTTTTAAGGGTCAAAAAAGTTAAAAAAGCGGTTTGAAACCCTTATAAACAAAGGGCTTTAGGAACGTCCCATAATAAACCTTATGTAAAGTAGGTTGAAAAGATGTTATTTAGATTAAAAATTATTTATAATCTTTGTATTTGCTTTATATGTTTAGATATGTTAAAATTAAATATATCAAATATGAAGGGGGTCTAAAGTTGTGCCTAACAAAACTATCAAGATTGGAAAGAAGCAATTTTATAATGTGGAAACCTTATCGGAAATGCTCTTTATCCCGGTGGACACGGTTAGAAAATATATAAGAAAAGACAAGATCAAATCAATAAGAGTTGGTAAACGTTATTTGGTAAGCGTTGAGAATTTAGATAAATTTTTATCCGGGGAAGGCGATAAAAGATAAGTCGAAAGGGATAAATGAGGTTAAATTTTAAAACTCTAAAAAAATTTTGCCTTTTTACAAGTGGAATTGAATCTTCGGGATTCGTTATTTAAGCTATTCAGGATAGATATTCAGGCTATCCGGGGGCTATCTCGAGGTTATTCGCATAACATCATAAAGGGGATAGAGGGAAACCTCTAAAAAGGGCTACCAGGTGGCTAAAATGGGCTTTTTGGTTAATTGCATAACAGGAAGCAGGGAATCGGAGAATCTTTTGGTTAAATATACAAATAGAGGAATTATTAAATAATAAGGGGATAAAATCAATTATGAAAATAAAATTTAATAATCCGGCGCAGGCCTGGGTTGCTATTGTAATAATACTGGCAGGGGTAGCCTGGCTAATATGTAAGATAGGGTAATTGTTAATTAAGAAGGTGATATCAGTTAAATGAGAAAAATCAATAATATAAAATTAAAAAGTTTAGAACAAACAAAGGCTTTTTATTTATGGGAATTGAAAAAAGAAGGTCTAACAGAAAGCGAAAGATCTAAATATTTACTGGCCTTAAAATCTATCGAGAAAATCATTAAGGATAAGGAAGATTCCCGAGATTACCGGGAAAGAGAAAAACATAAAAAATCTATTGCCTATGATCATAGAAAAGCGGTATTCCTGAATAAAAGAAATTATTAGAATATCCCGGTGATCCGGGAAGGACTAAAAGAACAGACCCGGGTTACCGGTCCCTGCTCCCCTTCTTTTAAAACCTTTTATCTAAGGGGGGCAGGGTAAAAAAATTTAAGGAAGTGAAAAATAGTTGAGAGTTTTTTTATCCCTTATCAGGAATCCGGAAAAGACCAGGCTGGATATTTTTTGTTATGACGAAAAAGAGGTCCCGGACTTAGACGAGATACTGAGAAAGAAGTTTAGATTTTTTATAGTCCGCGCTGATAAAGATTCGATCCTGGCCTTTAAGACAGGGGAATATTCCCAGGTCAAAGATATTATGCAAAAGCTAAAAAAATTCTATGGTTTTGAATGGGCCGGGGAGCCTTTAGTTTACGATACAGGAGAGAAAAGAGGTTTAAATAATTTTAAGAAGCGATTTAAAAAGTGAGGTTAAAATTATGGGTTCGGATTTCTTAACTTTGCCCGGATATGGGTATTTTTCCGGATACGGATATTTCCCTGGCTTTAAGACTTTAAAGGAAATGAGATCGTTCTATAAGTGGAAACTAAAAGATAAAAACCTGACAGAAAAGGACAGGGATAAATTTTTAAAGGCATTAAAACTTATTGAGAAAATTATTAAGGAAAAAGAGCAGTTAGGGAAAAAATTAAAGCATAAAAAATTTATTCCCTATGATCATAAAGCGGTGTTTTAGGATAAGGAAGGGAACTATCAAAGACCGGAAGGGGATTGATATCATACGTTGAAGGTTAGAGAAACACTATCTAAGCTACCAGGGAACGTTTTTAGGGGTATTTTGAGCAAGTTATTAAATAAGAAAGGGGGTTAAAATAATGGATTGGCTTCTTCTTGTTATAGTTTTAGTTGTGGTGGCAGGAATAATTTATTTTTTGTCCAAAAAAGGGAGTAAATAAGTAATCCGGCGGTCCGGCTTCTCTCCAGAGTTCTCTGGATTGCCGGAATCCCCTGCTCCCCTTTATTTGACTTTTCTCGGGGGGAGCAGGGTTAATAAATAAAAACTGAAAGGGGGTGAATAAAAAGATGAAGAAACTGACTGTATTAATGGCGATCATATTGATTGCCGGGTTGTTATCTGGTTGCTGGTTGTTTCCTGAATCGAAGCTTGACTATATCAAAGCTAAACCTGACAAAGTAACTTTAACTATGTTAACTATGGATTCATTAATAGGAATTACACAGCAATTAGAGGTTACTGCCTTTTACGAAGATTTAACTGAAGCCGATGTAACTCTTGAATGTGATTATGCTCCATTAACCGTAAGCAATACCGAAGTTGTTACCGTTAATGATAAAGGCTTGATCACTGCAAAAGGTAAAGGCAAAGCTGAGATTTTAGTAAGCTATACTCAACGTAATTTCTTGACTAGCAATATAATCAGAACCTGCAAAGTAAAGATCCTGGTTAATTAATAACAACCGAAAAGAGACCAGGGGAAGATCCTCTTGATTTGGGCTCATTCTTATTAGTTAAGGTAAAGCCTAAAACTTTTGGATCTTCCCCGGCTCCTCTATTTTATCATAAAAAATAAGAGAGGAATTAAATGATTATTAAAAAAGTTATAATTAAATTTTGCCAGGCTATTCAGGTTATTGCTGATTTTATTTTATATCATTCATATAAAAAATTTAGGTGGTGATCTCATAATGGCCAAAACAAAAAAGATTAGAAATAAACCCCGGGCCCCGGGCTTGAACAAAAATCCTTACCTAAATTTTAATGGTGGTATTAATTTAATTGAAAGATTCCCGAAATATAAAGACAGGAAGAAACGGAAAAAAAGAGGTGAACGAAAACAATGAAAGAATTAATCAAGTTAATCGGTTATTGCCGGGTTTCTACGGATAGGCAAAAAGAAGAAGGCACTATCGAGATACAGGAGAAAGCACTAAAGGAATATGCCAAAAAAAACAATATCGAACTACTGCAGATATTCAAAGATGAGGCAATATCCGGATCATCGGAACTGGAGAACAGGCCGGGGCTTGCAAAACTCTTTAATTATATAGAAAGCCATTTCAATATTGAAGGGGTTTTGATCTTCAAGTTAGATCGACTGGCCAGGGATCTTTATATTCAGGAGCATCTATTTAAAAAATTAGAACTGCTTAATATAAAACTTCTTAGCATAAAAGAGCCTAATCTGGATAGCAAGGACCCGATGAGAAAGGCCTTCCGGCAATTTATGGGGATAGTATCGGAACTGGAAAAGGCTTTTATCACTATGAGATTATCGGGGGGAAGGATCAATAAGGCACAAAAAGGCGGTTTTGCCGGTGGATCTACCGCGTTAGGTTATATCTCTAAAAACAAAAAACTTATAATTGATAAGGAACAGGCCGAAACAATCAGAATGATCTTCAAAATGAAAAGATACAAAAAGATGAGTTTAAGGGGAATAGCCAGGGAATTGAATAATCTAAATATACCCACTTCTGGGGGTAAGGGTAAATGGCACGGCAGAACTATTAAGTATATTTTAGAGAATCCTATCTATAAGGGGATAGCTCACTATAAAGAAATAAAGGTCAAAAATATAGACCTGGCCTTACTTTAAACAATTATATCTATTAGGCGTGTAGTAAATACCTAATTACTACACACTTAGGCCATAAGGGGAATACTGTTTAATCGATTAGCCAAAATAATCAAAGGAAAGGGGGTATAAATAATGGAAGGATGGATTATTCTTGTTATAGTTTTAGCCGTAGTGGCTGGAATAATTTATTCTGCTATCAAGAAAGAGAAGAAAAGTAGTAAGTAAAATTATTCGGTGATCCGGGTTTTTTCCAGAGTTCTCCGGGTCGCTCCCTGCTCTCCGGTTTTTTTAGTATATTTCCTGGGGAGCAGGGATATTTAAAAATTAGGGGGGTAATCATTTATGCATAAAGTTAAGGACAAAATAAAAAATGGTGGAGGAGATAAATTTAATCCGAATGAAATAACCAGGCGTTCAAATATACTTGGTGAAATTTATAAAATTGCTAAACCTGCTTTGGATAATTTTTATAACTATGGCCTTAGAGAATCCGAAGTTATTACAAGACAAAAGCGGTTGGATATATTAGATAATATTTGCCAGGCTTTAAAATCTCTTTGAGAAAAGGCGGTGATCATAAGAAGGTTTTGAAAATTTCCTTTTTAAAAAAGGGGGTAAATAAGTATGTGGGGTTGGGTTGTCTTTCTTATTTGCCTGGTAGGGGTAATATTTATATTGACCAGGAGAAAGTAAAAAGTTGATTTACTCGAAAGAAAAGTTTATAATTAATATTGGGGATAAAAAGAATATCGTTAGAGTGCCATTTACTAAAAAACAGAGCGCCATTTAGGAGGAATAAATAGCCTAATTGGTGCTTTTTTTATTGAAAATAAAAAGGAATCCGGACCGATGAGAATCAGGATTCCTCTTTAAAGAATTTAATATATACCCGGGAACTCCATTTTTAGGGTATACCAACCTGTTTTATTTTAACAGGGATTGAGGAATATTACAAATCACTTTATATATAAAGGGGGTGAGAAAATTGGAAAAGGAAAAGATAATCGATAGCTTTGATGTATCGGATCGATTCAGATTAAAATTGCATACCGGAGAATTCAGAGGCGAAAGCAGAATAGATTTAAGAATATATGTATCAAAGGAAAAAGGAAAGCCGGATATTCCCACAAAGAAGGGAATAATGATTCACGCGGAACATCTGGATCGACTTATAGAAATGACCGAAAAATTAAAAGATATTTAGCAGGTGGATTTAAGGTCCCCTGTTTAGCCTGGTAGGATTGGAGAAGTTATCCTTTCGATAGCCAATCCTGCCGGGCAAGATAATATCGAAAGGAGATGAGTAATGATTAACGAAACAAGAAACTTTAAACTATGGGATTTTGAGGAGAAAAAAGCGATAGAACTAACTTTTAAAAAAGATGGTGAGTATCGCTGGAAAACGCTTTGCTGTTTTCATAAAGAGAGACACGAATCTCTATATTACTACGAATTAACTGAATCTTATATATGCTATGGCGCTGACTGTCGCAGACACGGGGTCTCTTACGAGAAACATCTAAAATATATAGAGAACTTAAAGCCTTATAATTTAACCGAGAAATTAGGAGATCCGGTTGCCTCTTATCCTTATCGAGACGAAGAAGGCAAGCTACTTTATCAAAAATTCAGATTCGAAAAGAGGAACGAGAAGGGGGAATTAGAAAAGACTTATCGGATCTGGAGACCGGATAGCAAAGGCGGGATAATCAGGAATATTCAGGGGATAAGAAGGGTTATCTATAATCTGGACAAGATCAATAATTCAGGCGATAAGATAATTTTTCTCCTGGAAGGTGAGAAGGATTGCGATAATCTGATGACCCGATTCGAGGGGGTCCTGGCGACCACTTCGGATATAGGGGCAGGCAGGGGATTCAAGAAGTGGAGACCCGAATATTACGATTTCTTTCAGGATAGAAGCATAATCATTATACCGGATAACGATAAGGTAAGCAGGATATTTTACCGGGATATCGGGAATAGCCTGGCCGGGATTGCTAAATCGGTTAAATGGGTGATCCTGTCGGGGCTTGAAGAACACGGGGATATTACCGAATGGCTGATACAGGGGGGAACTTTAGAAGAACTTTTTAAGCTGATCGAGAAGGCTCCGGAGTTTCCTCTACCGATACCTCTTGAAGATAGGGTCGAGGTAGATTTAGAGGAGATATTAGAATCTGATTTACCACCGGAAGAAATGATAATCGAAAACGGGATAATGGGAATTAAGAATTACGTTCTTATCGTCTCCAGGCACAAAAAGGGCAAGACTTTATTCAGTCTGAATTTGGCCTTAAACTTGATCTCGAAAACTCCCTTTTTAGAGACTTATCCGGTAAAGAGAGATTGTAAGGTTTTATATATCTATTCAGAATCTAATATCTATAATCTGAATAAGGTTATATCTTTACAGATAGAAGGACTAAAAGAACTGGGAATAATAATACCTAAAGAATGCTTTAAAAATTTCCTTAGCTACAATACAAGAAAAGAGCTATTAA
>NMQN01000054.1 GCA_003575245.1 Candidatus Atribacteria bacterium 1244-E10-H5-B2
GCCATGTCGTTACCTGTTACAGCAAATATCTCTACTTTATTAACTGTTCCACTTATATTGGCAGGGTTATTTTTATCTACTTCTGTATATCCACTTGTAATGCTGGCACTTCTATCTATCGCTGGCATACCTATATCAATATCAACCGCCAAAACATTAACAGACAATATTAAAATTATAGTAGAAATTATCAATAATATTTTTTTCATGGTTTAATCTCTCCTACGTCAATCGATGGATCAAAGAATAAGATGTCGGCAGATTTGGCCACCCCCACCCTTTGTAATTGCTGTCCACCAGCAGAGGGTGCAGTAGAGGACATAGTGCCAGGAGTAACGTTGGCATAAACCATAGACGCTGTAAATTCAAAGGCAGAATCATCCCGGATATATCCTTTAACTAACATTAGACAGGTCTGGCCATCGGTTTTCGATTCAAGAGCGATTCTCAACCCCGGCATCTTGGCTGCTAAATCTGCATCTGCCTTTAACCATTCTCCCGCAGTCCAATCGGGGTATAATAAATCACCGAAAACTACTGATTCACCTACGGGTTGGGTATCCTTATCTCCACTCCAATCATGGTCAGAAGATAATGCATTATAAAAATCAAATTGTGTGTCAGTATTTTGAGTATGCTTTTTGGTTACCGCATCTTCAATATTAGCTCCGGGAGAGGTTATATCTGCTAAAGCATTCGCATTTATGCTCCCTAAAGCAGTAGTAACATTAGCCACGTCGGTAACATCGGCCCCATCCTCAACATTTATAATTTCTAGCACTGCAGCTTTATCTAAGGCAGCGATCCCACCGGTGGCTGCCCTTCCCATAATTCTTGAAGGCACTATACTCAAAGCGGCAGGAGTATTGTCCGTATCGGCATATAAGATGGTATAAGCATCAAATAATGATTTAGGGGTGTAGTCAGCAAGAAGTGTATCTATTTCAGTCTTTAAATAATATAAAGACAAATCGATACCTAGAGATGTTCTTGCAGTCGAACCACTTTCTACAATCCAATTAGTCCCATCACCTACAATGAAATTACCATCCGTCATAGATAATGTCGAAATATCTATTAAGCCTAAAGTCGAAAATAAAACATCCTCAATATAATAACCACTTCCAGAAGGTACCCCCACGTCCCCTTCAAAATCTGTGGTCGGTCCAATATTAACGTAAGTTGGAGCTCCCATAACTACAATCGAAAACAATAAGAAAGTAATTAATAATGGAACTATCATTTTTTTAAATTTCTTAAACATATTTTATGCCCTCCCTATATACCAAATTGTAATTTCTTCATTTGCCACGATTGTGGCACAATCCAAAGTATTATAAATTTTATTAACCTTGTCAGAAATTTCTGAACTCTTATCTTCATTATTGACTTTCTTTTTAAATACGTTATCCACATTATCAATCGAAGTAATTAATCCTATTTTGTCGGATATCCCAATCGTTACCGTGTCAGAAGCACTTACTCCAGCAGGAATAGTTATTTTACTAAGTGTTGCCCAGGCTACATTTCCATAAACTGTACTTCCCGCTACAATTGTAATTTCTTCTTCTGCGCTCTGTCCTAAATTATTAATTCCTTCTAATTTCATTATCCCGGAAGGTGTAGCCACAGCAGTGGTCTTTATGCTTGCATTTCTGGGTATATCAGGATTAGTTATGTCTGTAGTTACCTCCTGCTCTTCACCCGTTCCGGTAATGGCAGCGTGCACATAATCGTCATCGGCAGCCCTTACATCTTGAAGATGTATTACCACAACTTCAATTAAATCTGTTGCCGAATCTAAGTGTTTTACCTTTATCTGGAATGATATATTTTGCTCCTCTGCATCGGTTGGAGTATGTAGTCTGACAAATAATTTTCTGTATCGTTCTTTGGGAATATCACCTAAACACAAGTTATAATTCGGTCCCACTTTTACGAAAGCAGTCATAGCATCATCTTCAATGCCATCACCACCACCCACTCCGTTAGATTTTATCTCGATCCATTTTTGTTTAGTCCAAACTTTATCTGCTCCACCATCAGGGTCTCGGACAGCAATTCTAACAGAAGTCATAGTGTCTCTGCCTTCTCCATCTCTATCATTCCAGAGATGTATCTCTAAACCATTAGCATCTGGTCTAAATTTACCCGCATCACAATCGCCAAAACTATAGGTAGTGACTTCCGTATCAATAGTTACTGAATCCCCCGCATCCTCTGTGTTAAGGGTACCAGTAGCTACACTAATAGTTCCGGCCACTACCGAGATAATAGTATGATTTCCATCATTAGATGCAGAACCAGAAACAGTAATTATATCTCCAGCTACGAATCCAGCGATAACGAATTGAGCTGCAACTTGAGTTATGGTATCTACTCCCTCTCCACCACTGACAAAAGCAATATCGGTCCCAGTTATACTTTTCCAAAAAGTCGGTTTTGGTAACATCTAATCACCTGCCTGTATATTCATAAATTATTATTTCAATATTTTAAAATGGATAAGCCGCTATACCCAAATCGGTACCCGGATAAGTCGCAGTATCCAATGTTATTTTCCAAACTCTCGTAAAATCAGGGGTATATTTCACTATTGTTTTAACATTATTTACATAACCTTCTACTACTATATGAGTTCCTTTACAAGCTGTTATAAAGTTACAAAAATCTCTTTCATCTGGGAAATCTTCATCTACATTATTGGCGACAAAATCTGAATTCAAATTTGTTGGACAAGTAAATATATCTCCCAATTTATTAGCCCATTGGGTAAGATATACTACAGAACCAACTACTGCCAAAGAACTGTACAAAGATTTATCTTCTGCTCCACCTGCCAATGCACGAGATGCAGTTAAAGTTTTAGTAACTACATTCCACTTTTCTATATAGTCATTTGACCAATCTATCATATACAAAAAACCATCTGAATCAAAGGCCATCCCATAAAAATCACCATAATTTATCAAGATTGAATCTATCTGTTGTAGTGTGTTAGGGTCTATCTTAGTTAAGTAATTATTACTCGGCCATCCATAAGACCAGATACCTCCATCTGGTCCAATGGCTATTTGATAAGGGTTACTATGGTAATATATCTTTAACTGATTCCCTTCACAATCTGTTTTTTTAATCCTGTCAGCCCAACGTCCTGCAATATAAATATTCCCATCACTATCTACTGCTACAGGGTCATTATTAGTAGAAAAAGCAGTAGCTGAATGAACATTACTAAATAAAACATTCCCATCTAAATCTAATATAGTAAGATAATGAGTTGAACCACTATAATGTAAATAAGCAATAATCTCTGTTATTATTCCTTTTTCTGGAGTAGTAAAAGTTTTATCCTCCCCAACCTGCTCATCCCCATTAGCATCTAAAACAAAGGCCTGATAATGATAAGTTTCTTCAGGAGTCAATTCTGTCATCTGCAGATTATAGGCCCCCTCTCCGAAACTGTCCTCCTCATAAACATCTTTACCATAATCTGTAGTAGTTCCATAATGAAATCCTCGCCCGATACAATTTCCTATTACCCCAGTAATTGAAATCTTGCCGTTTACATATGCTGTAGTCGCTGTGATAGAATAAGCATTTAAAGTCTCAACTCTCGCCCCGCCGGAAAAGTCTACTTCCACTATTTCAGGTTCCTGAGCTATTTTTTTGGCGTGACCCCATAATCGAGGTCTCTCTTTATTGCCATCCTCAAAGGTCACAACTGCTATTTCACCAACCGAAAATATTTCATCATAAAATGCGGTCTCCACATTAGGATATGCTTTATCAGCTTGATCTATTTTCACATCATAAGTCCCATCATCATTATCCTTAGTTATCTCTCCGGTCAATATCGTGCCTCTATATTTTATCTGGTCGATCACATTTTTATTTAATTTTCCAAAATAATCAAGCATAACATATACCCCTTACTTGTGTTCTTGCTTTTATCTTTCCTTCATCGTCAATATCGATACCGTGACCCACTCCTTCTACAAGATATCTTTTAGTAAGACCTATCTTTTTATCGCTTAAAGCTACAGTTTGACCTGTTTTTAGGAGAGGGTTAAAAGGAATTTCAAAGTTTGATATCCCTAATTTATGATTATTCCTAATAATCTTCTTTCCTACTGCTTCGCATTGTTCCACTGTTTCTAAAAGTGGGTATACAATTGAACCACCATCTCGTTCGCCATACTTTGCAATCGAATTAGGGTCAATTACTTGAGCCGATATCTGGTCATAACGGGTTTCATACGTAACATCAATTTCATAAGTTGCTGGCTCGGCTTTTCTGTTTAAGTATCCATAAACAGCAATTTCAAAAGTGAAAGCTCCACCCTCACTTCCTTTTTTAAAATTAGAAGGATACCCCCCAAGACTCCCTTGCCCTCTTGATATGGTCCAAGACATCCCCTTTAATTGTATTGTTCCTCCTGCACTCATACTATCAGTAACTCTCCTGAGAAATGCGTCTCCTCCAATTGTGCCAGTTTTTGACGTAATAATATAGGAATTAGTAATTTCCCTTGACTTAGTACCAACATAAATACCTACATTCCCACCATAACCACCAGAACCATAAGAGTGAATCTTTAATGTAAAATCCCCAACTGTTTTTGTATAATTATTATTTGCATCATAATCAATAAATTCCCCATCTGCAAAGCTCAAGGTATCGGAAAATAAAACTACAGGTGTAGTATAGTCAACTTCGGGAGTTATCATTTTTTCCGTGAAAACAGGTACCCTTCTTTGGGTAGTTTTTCCTAACACCATTATTTTATTTATTCCTACCCTACTTTTTTTATACCCCAATCTTATAAATCGATCTTCGTTATAAGCCCAGTCCGGCGTGGGATATAATGTCTCGTCTGATTTAATTTCGTCTAATTCTAATTTCATAACCCCATCTTCATCAAATTTAATCCAGTATTGCTCCACCATCGCCTCTTTTTGAACCATATCCCAGAGGCTTTGGTCCTGAAATGAATTGTCAATAGTCACCCGACCCATTTCAGGGATATCCACGTTAGTTATCCCTGCTTGTTCAGCAATATATTTTATTATTTCATTTCTTTTAATAATAATGTATCTATTCAATGAAGCAATTATTGCTCTTCTTTTTCTATTAAGAGTTTCTATATAGAGGGCTAATTGGATTTCATCATCTGGAAATTTTTCTCTTGCATTTATAATTAATGCATCATATTTAGCATTTATTTCTTTTATCATATTTAATAATTTCAACTCGTGAGGTGATAATACTAAATTTTGAATGCTAATCAAAGTCATCCTTTTATCGAGTAATTTCTTTCCATAATCTCTACCTGAAACTATTACCCTAAAGGCCGGGGTATTTTCTGCTTCTGGCTCATCTATTGAACCAGTAAACAATTTTTGTTCCTGTCTATTAATGTAAACTGTAATCACTATCGGCTTATCCAAATCAATATGTCCATTAGTTCGAGGAGAATACTGCGTATCTCCTAAATTGAGCGTAAAAGTACTAATCTTATTTTTATCGTGCTGAATGCTCAAACTTCCGATTATAGCCTCAGATACATCCACATCATCAATAAGAACTTTCAGTCTGATCCCCTGCTCCCAAGACTTACAGGCGGCTACGATTATGCTGGTAATGGTCGCAGTGCAATCAATTATCTTTCCATACCAATTTTCGTTAGCATTACAGTGAGCAGTACAATCTATCTTTTTAAATGTCGGGTAATCAGGATCCTGGGCATTCACTCTGGCCGTGCAATCGATAGAATATATCAATTTAGACCTCCTCACAGATCAAAATATATGTTAGCAATCCATTGTAAATATAAGTCCTGTCCCATGAAATAATATGCACCAAATATTTTGGAGTATATTTTATTTTGATATTATCCGGTAAGTCAGAAGGAGTTGTTCCAAAAGTCATTACTCCGGTGTCTTTATTCACATAGACGAAACCTTCCCCCGGATCCGTGGCTGATGTCACTACCACTGTCTGGACTACATCATCAACTATAATTTCAGGAATATAATCTTGATCAGCTAATATTCTTTGTAATGTCCAAGTGTCAGTGTCTCCATCTCCGGATAAAACTTCAAAAATTTTATAATAATCAATCAAATATAAGTCCGATATCTTTAATGCCACAATTCTTATATTATCTAGTTCATCATCTTCTACTCCTGGGATTTCAAAATAATATTTTGTTATTGGCTGGTCTTCAACATTTACACTTCTATTTATTATGAGTTTCCTATTTATTGTCCGCTGATAAGTTTCACTCTTATCTTCTCTATGAATATAATCGGAGAGTCGTTTTACGACTACTCCTCCTATAGAAATATTTATCGATTCTACCATATTAATCCACTCCCAGAATTACTTCAGAACCACTACGTAAAATTTGACGATTACTCTCATCTAAAGCCTGTTTGATAGCTGACTTGATTTTTTCCACATCACCATCCCCCGCAACGTATATCGGTCCTATATTATATTTAATCTCCTGAGACGCACCTAATCCAATCATGCCCCCTCGTTGCATTCCCGGAGCTGGAGTTGGACGACCAGAAGCAATTGCTTCTCCTAATTGGGGCGGGACAACCCCTGTTCTTTTAATAAAATCGACCATTGGTTTATTAACCATATATTCTCCGGGTGTTGCTCTGATCAAAACATTATCGATTCCTCCACCTCTTTGAAAATAACTTGCAGGAACTACTGCTCCACCTTCCTCCATACTGGCTAATATTTTTTGATATTCTTCATATCCATATAGTATAATGTTAATTTGTTCCTGCATACTTTTCCTTAATTCTGTTAATTGATATTCTGCCATTTTCCTTCCAAGCCCAATTCCAGTATTAATAATTTCTATGGTAGATTGAATAAGTGGGAAGAAGTGCATTTTAATTTGAGTTATTGCTGCAGCGACCCCTTCTTTAGTAAAATTAGAAAGTTCTGCCGTAGCGTGTCTTATTTGTGTAGTAAACCCTTCCCAAGATTCTCCGCCAAGGATGCCTAAATTTTCAGTTGCTTCAGTTGCTTCTTTTAATTTTTTAGTAGTATCATCTAATTCAGGATTTAGTTCGTGTAATTTTGCAATTTGTAAGTCATACCACTTATTTACGATCTCAATAGCCATTCCCATATCAAGATATTCCTGTTTCTGTTCATCTAATTTTCTAATATTTACTTCCATAGCGGTATGAGTTAATTCAAATATCTTATCAGTTATAGTTTTGTAGGCCCCTATCAATTTATCTTTTCCACTAAGGTTTTCTCTTTCTTTAGCAGTTAATTCATCTAATCCAGCAATTTCTCCATCTCTTGCTATATTAAGAGTTTCTGTAATTTTTGCTAATTCATCAGAATCAGTGTAAAGTTCTTTTGCTCTTGTTATTAATGCATCATATTCCTTGTTAATAGCTCTAAGTTTAATCTCATATTCAGTATGGGTAAACGCAAATATCTTTTCGGTTATCCCCTCCATAATAGTAGAAAAATCCTTTTGAGCTTTTATTAATGTATCGTACGCGTCTTTTTCCTCTTTCAATTTTGCTAATGCTGCATCCCTAACCATATTTACATTTTCAATAGCTACTTTTTGTTCAGCTTCTGTAGCGTTAAACGTCTTAATCTTTTCGATCATCTCATCATATTTAGAATTAACTGCTGCTATTTTTTGCTCATAGGGAGTATATGCTGCAGTTATTTCTTCTACGATTTTCATTACTGGTTCCATAAATGTTTCTAAGATCCCACTTGCTTCAGCTAATTCTCTAGTTTTTTGAGTTCCCTCCTCTGATGCTTTTATATATTCCTTCATAGCTGCAGTCTCTTCTTCTTCGACTTTGGTAAGTTCTTCTCTTCTTTCATACAACATCCCTAACCGCTTACTTATCTCATCCATCATAGTAAGTATCTCTTGACGTCCAATTCCTTTGGGTATCTCGTAGAATCTCTTTTGTAATTGGTTAAGAGTGTCCGTTAATTCACTGATTTGTGACTCGACTCCCAATAGATCCAATTTTCCTAATTCTTCTCGAAACTCACGCATGCCACCTACAGTTTCTCTTAGGTATTCTGCTAATTTAATAACTCCAACTACAACTGCTACAAGAGCTCCAGCAGCTACAAAAGCCGTAAAATGGCCAAATAAAAGTCCAACGCCCGTTACGAGACCTGGCAACATCATTAATATTGGACCAAGAACTAACATCAACACACCAATACCTGCTGCCCATTTAACTATCGTCTCGGTAAGGGGTTTATTTGCCTCGGTCCACTCTTTAACCCTCTTAAGAACTTCCATAGCTTTTTCAGTAATATCTGCCACAGCAGGGGCTAGA
>NMQN01000234.1 GCA_003575245.1 Candidatus Atribacteria bacterium 1244-E10-H5-B2
AAATCATCAGGCGGTGTTTGATACCAACCAGTTGGCTCTTCAAAATTAGCAAAATCAACATCTCCATCATCGTTTACATCCATCCAAGCCCAAATTCTGTAGCTCCCACCCTCTAAATTCGATATCGTATATCTTCCGGGAGTGTTTAAGGAAATGAAGTTGTGGGCGGATTTGTATAGTTCTTTCTTGGTCTGGAGCTCTCTAATTCTCTGCTGATCTTCCCAATAGTCTTCTGTTGCCTTAAAAGCCATCACATAAATTTTACCCGTTTTAGGTCCAGGATAATAAACTGTTCCAGAAATGGAACCCGTTATGGCAGCCGTCTGAGTGGTGAAAGCCAAATTATCTAATATCCCCAAGCTAAGTAGGACCGTGACAACAAGAACTACAATTCTAACGCACCACCATACTCTTTTATTCTTCATTTTCATTTTTTTAAATACCTCCTTTTTTTTAATAAAAATGTTTTTTGTAAAAAAATATTTTTGCATTTTATTTTTTATTCATATTAACCTCCCCTTTTCCTTATATCCATGAATTTTATTTTATATATCTGAATAAACTATTTTCGAATTTAACCACCTCCAAAATTTTTTTACCCTGCTCCCCTAGATAAAAGGTTATTAAAAAAGAAGGGGAGCAGGCTCGGCAATTTTTGGCCGAAAGGAATTGGATAAGAAGGCCTAGATTGCCGGTTTTCAATCTCATAATCGCATTCTGTTTTCTAAGCTTACTTCTATGGTCTATTCAGTTAAAATAAGGGGCTTGGATGGATGTAAACGATGATGGAGATGTTGATTTTGCTAATTTTGAAGAGCCAACTGGTTGGTATCAAACACCGCCTGATGATTTAGGTTTAGTTGCAGTAGAAGTATCAAGTGAAACTGTAACAAATAATATCCATATACGACTATTAACACCTACTCCATTCCCTAGGGAGGACAAGAAGGTAGAATATGGTAAAGGTGGTGGCACTCTAAAAACTATCAAAGGAAGAAAAGTGCTGCATCTTTGGGGTGCACCTGAAGAGAGAGCATATGCTCATGGATATCTAACAGGACCTCAGATAATGGATTGGCTTAACTACGTTGCAGTAGAATATTTTGCTGGATCTGCATCCGACTACGAAAATAGAGTTCTGGAAAAGCAAACTCACTATATATGGCCTGAGGAGGTCAAGGCTGAACTTGACGCAATGCTTGATGGAATGCAGGATAGTGGCACTGGCCTATTTTCTAGTTTACTTGGCAGATTCATAACACGAAATGATTTGTATGCCTTACAGGATTGGGGAGAATGGTGGTGCTCTGGTGCTACTATATGGGGTAAATGGACACAGAATGAGGAATTGGATGGTGGGCTGATTCAGGGCAAAAATATGGATGGTGAGACTGACTTAAGGAAAACTACTGTAAATGATCTTTTGATTTTTGCTAATGAACCGGCAGATACAACCAAAGCAAAGTGGATTGGTCTTAATTGGCCAGGATTCATCGGAGAATATAACGGGATGAATCAATATGGAGTCACTGCTGTTACCCATGCTGGTAATAGTCCTGCTAATTGGGAGCCTACTGATTTCTACACCATACCATTGATATATCGTGAGGTTATGGAAAGGGCACATAGCATCTCTGAAGCAATAGAAATAATCTTTTCTCATAAGTCTAGTGCTGGAGGGCCTGGCATTATGGGAGAGATTATCAATATGGCCTCTCCATACTTTGAAGACCGGGAAGGACATCCTGCAGTAGTCTTTGAGGGCGATTCATACGGTGGTATTGTACGTTATCCAGATGATGTTCCACCTTCTGACCCATATGCCATACTCGTTACCAATACGTTCTTCAAGTATAAAGGGGGGAAACCTCGTCCTCTTGCAAAATGTGCTCGTTACAGAGACATGGTCGAGACGCTAGAGCAATTCAGACGTAAGGGGAAGGCTATAGGAACTGAAGAGATGGTCAAGATACTGCAGTCAGCTGCTCAAGGAGACACTGAATACAGTAACATACTCTATCCTAATAAGATGGTTATTGCTGTAGCAACAGAGGGTCTCCGAGATGGAAATAAAAATTTGAACGCCCCGTACTGCGAATTTACGGTGTACGAGTGGAGGGAACTATTTGAATAGGAATAGAAAGTTTACCCCGAACTCAAATTTTAAAAAAAAGCGAAAAGTAATTGTTTATTATTAGTAGAATAACTTAATAATAATAGGCTTTCAGAAAACTTTAGAAGGTTGCGGGGAGAAAAGAAAAGCGGACCAAGAACGAACGGATAAGACATCTAATGCGTCTAAATAGAGAGTAAGTAAATTTCTGTAAAATTGGGCTACTGGGTGACCCAATTTATAAAAAGGGGGGATTAGATTTTGAATTAAAGAATGGAATCCTGGCGGTCCGGCTTACTTCTCCAGAGTTCTCCGGATTGCCGTCCCCCTGCTCCTCGGTTTTTTTTATACATTTCCGGGGGGGCAGGGGTATTTAAAAATTAAAGGTGGTTTATCATTGTATGCGTAAAGTTAAAGATAAAATAAAAAATGGTGGTGTAGATAAATTTAAAATGACTAACAATAAAGGTTGTATCGGTTATTTAAAAGGATTTAAAATGGATGTCTGTAAAACCGTAAAAGATGATCCCGACTGGCTAAAATATAGATTGGACCGGAACAATAGTATAAATGAAATAATCGGGCGATTAAATATACTTGATGAAATTTATAAAGCTGCTAAGCCCGCTTTAGATAATTTTTTTAACTATGGACTTAGAGAATCTGAAGTT
>NMQN01000324.1 GCA_003575245.1 Candidatus Atribacteria bacterium 1244-E10-H5-B2
TAGTTTCAAATGGCGAGAAATATATTAGACATTATATTGGCGGAGAGGCCATAGTAAGCATGGGAAAGGCAGTAGATTATGCCAAAAGGGGGTTGGACGGCATTATTAGTGTTATTCCATTTAACTGCATGCCAGGATTGATTGTAGCTGGTTTTGTCCCAAAATTCAGAAAAGATAATAAGAACATTCCCTTTGTGTCTATAGAGTATGATGGTTTTCAGGATAGTACAAGAGAAATGAGAATTGATACCTTTGTTGCACAAGTAAAAGAGAGATATGAGTATAAAAAATACACAAAATCTCATTAAAAACAAAAGACAAATCAATCCCATAAATGCTGAAAGAATTCGGTTTTTTCACTAATACAAAAGTTGCGAAACTCGTCTACTGCGCTCCACCATTCATTGATAAACCTGAGCCCTTTGGCTTTTGCTAAAGGGTTTTTTATTTTTTAAAAAAGAAAGATTTTTGGAAAATTTATTGTCACTCGAACCCCTTTATTTATAAGGCTTTCCTGAGCATGACAGGGGACTTATCATATTTTAAGAAGTTGTGGTATTTCAAATATATAGACCTATATATGCCGAACTTAAAAAAGCATTTATTAGTGTAAACTTTTGTGGGGTAGTAAGAAAGAGAAAAGAATATTTATTACTTTTGTTTTCTATCTATTTTTCTCTAGTTTTTCTTCACGCGCTACTCGATACGCAATACGCGATACAAAGTAATAATAAAGTTGGATTTTTGGGAATAAATGTAGTAATATAAAAAAATACTCAACCTTCTCTATAAAATATTGGGTAAAAATCTCATTTTGATGATTAATTTTTAACATAAAGAGGTATTGGGAAGATTATTAAAGTACAATTTAAAATAAATTAAGAGGACTAGTTTATGGATCACGTAGAGTCTAAAATAAGAGTTAATTATATTCAAGAGATCATTAATCAAGACAAAAAAACGAATAAATACAATGGAAGGGTTCATCTTCGGTTTCCCCCGGAACCTAATGGATACCTGCACATCGGTCACGCTAAGTCTATCTGCTTGAATTTCGGTTTGGCTGCACAAAATGGTGGTCTATGTAATCTTCGCTTTGACGATACAAATCCCAGCAAGGAAGATGTGGAGTATATTGATTCTATAATCAACGATGTTCGGTGGCTGGGATTTGACTGGGATGACAGGCTTTTTTATGCTTCCGACTATTTTGAAAAGATGTATGATTACGCTGTTAGTTTAATTAAAGCAGGTAAGGCTTATGTGTGTGACCTGAGCCCTGAAGAAATCAGGAAGTACAGGGGAACTTTCAAGGAGCCGGGAAGAGAAAGCCCATATCGCAACCGTTCTGTGGAAGAGAATCTGGATCTATTTCGACGTATGCGGGCTGGTGAATTTCCTGACGGTTCCCGAGTATTGCGGGCTAAAATTGACATAAGCTCTCCTAACCTGAATATGCGGGATCCTGTTCTCTACCGCATTTTAAGGGCTATTCATCACCGGACGGAGGATAAGTGGTGTATCTACCCCATGTATGATTATGCTCATCCTCTTGAGGATTATTACGAAAAGATTACTCATTCTGTTTGTACCCTGGAGTTCGAAGACCATCGCCCTCTGTACGATTGGATTCTTAATGCCTTGAATCTACCAGACCCACCTCAGCAGATTGAATTTGCCCGACTGAATTTGACCAATACAGTGATGAGTAAACGTAAGCTTCTCAAGCTGGTGGAGGAAGGTTATGTAGTTGGATGGGATGACCCTCGGATGCCAACTATAGCCGGTCTGCGACGCAGGGGTTTTACTCCGAAGGCTATCCGAAACTTTTGCGAACGCATCGGCGTAGCCAAAACTAATAGTGTGGTAGATGTCCGTTTTTTGGAATACTGTATCCGTGAGGACCTTAATACGCGGGCGCACCGGGTTATGGGGGTTCTGCGACCTTTAAAGCTGGTTATTGATAATTATCCTGGAGATATGGTGGAAGAGATGGAATCAGAAAATAATCCTGAGGATCCTACTGCCGGGAAGCGTAAGATACCTTTTTCCCGGATTCTTTACATCGAACGGGAAGACTTCCATGAAGACCCGCCGAAAAAATATTTTCGTCTGGCTCCCGGTCGTGAGGTCAGGTTGAAGAATGCCTATATTATCAAATGCGAAGGATTTGTCCGGGATGAAAAAACAGGAGAGATAGAAGAAGTACACTGTACCTACGACCCGGAAAGCAAAAGTGGTAAGCCGGGTGCTAAACGTAAAGTAAAAGGGACTTTACACTGGGTTTCCGCAGACCATGCTTTGAAAGCGGAGGTCCACTTATACGAGTACCTTTTACTGGACCAGTACGAGGGAGTGGAAAAACAGGAGGAAGAGAAAGATTTTATAAAGCAGCTTAACCTAAATTCTCTAGAAGTGTTAGCTGATTGTTTGGTGGAACCCAGTTTGGCGGGAGCGACTTCCGGAAGCAGATACCAATTCATGCGAAAAGGTTACTTTTGTGTTGATCCTGATTCAACGTCAGATAAGCTGGTGTTTAACCGAATTGTGTCTTTACGGGATACTTGGGACAGGATCCTTAGAGCCAATAAAAATGGAAAATCCTAATTGAATAGTCGTTAGTGAACAAATCTAGCGTGGAGCGTATAGCGTTTAGCGTATAGTTTGGGTTAATAAAATTTATCCTAATTAGATAAAAACTTAACATGAAAAGTGAAAAACCATAATTGAATAGTCGTTAGTCGTTAGTGAATAGTATTTAGTAAAAAGAAAGAAAAAAAAAGT
>NMQN01000233.1 GCA_003575245.1 Candidatus Atribacteria bacterium 1244-E10-H5-B2
AACAAAGGTGCCAGAAGAAAAGTTAAGGTTAAAGTTGATTATTTGGGATTCGATATTCCTAATAAATTTGTAGTGGGTTATGGTTTGGATTATGCAGGAAAATTTAGGAATGTTCCTTTTGTTTTTACCCTTAATCCCGAAATATACAAGGGAGAATTGAAGTAAGCATTAGTCGTTAGTGAATAGTAATTCGTATCGCGTATTGCGTATCGAGTATCGCGTTAAGAAAATCAGAATTCAGGAGTGGAGATGCGATACATCGTGCCCGAAGTATAACAAGTGTCCCCCGTTTTCACGAGGGCAGGCTTCCGCCTGCCTAATATTTTTCAACCATTAATCAGCACAAGAAGACACAGCACGCTGTGCCTCTACGCTGACCCGGCATTAATTCCTTAACTAGTTAACTAATTAACCAACTAACTAGCTAACTAAATACGAGATACGATTCACGAGATACGAGATACGATTTATATGTTTGTTTTTATATAGGAAATATGCTAAAATTATTTTGTAAAAGCAATAAGAGTATAGAATAAACTTATTATAAGAAATTTTTAAAAAAGGAGAAATTTTTCTTGGCTAAAATACCTGACTTTAATAAAAAAGACTTAAAAGGAAATAAAAATTATAGAAACATCGGTCTATATTTACTGATACTAATTATTACAGTTTCAATTATAAGTTCGTTTTTTGAGCCCAAATCTACTACTCAACAAGAACTTACCTATTCTGAATTTTTAAAAGAAGTTGAAATGAATAATGTATCTAAAGTTACCATTGTCGACAATACAATTACTGGTATACTTATGGATGGTAGAGAATTCTCTACTTATTCACCTGATGACCCGGAGATGATAAACACCCTTCGAAGTAAAAATATAGTAATAGAAGCTAAACCTCCGGTAAAGGTATCCTGGTGGATGCAGTTACTTTCATCTTTATTACCCATGCTTTTAATAATTGGAATTTGGTTATTTATGATACAACAGATGCAAGGTGGAGGGAATAAGGTGATGTCCTTTGGCAAGAGCAAAGCCAAACTTTTAGGCAAAGAGACCCCCAAAGTAACTTTTAAAGATGTGGCTGGAATTGATGAAGCAGAAGAGGAAGTTGAAGAAATAATAGAATTTTTAAGAAGCCCAGCAAAATTTAGGAAATTGGGAGCTAAAATACCCAGAGGAGTTTTGCTTTATGGTCCACCTGGAGCAGGTAAAACATTGTTGGCTCGAGCTATTGCTGGTGAGGCAGGAGTACCATTCTTTAGTATTAGCGGCTCTGATTTTGTGGAGATGTTTGTGGGAGTCGGTGCTTCCCGAGTAAGAGATTTATTTAAGCAGGCAAAGACAAATGCTCCTTGCATTATTTTTATGGACGAAATCGATGCTGTAGGGAGACACAGAGGAGCTGGTTTAGGAGGAGGGCATGATGAGAGAGAACAAACCTTAAACCAACTGTTGGTAGAAATGGATGGTTTTGATCAGAATATAGGAATTATAATGATTGCTGCCACTAACCGCCCAGATATCTTAGATCCTGCTTTATTAAGACCGGGAAGATTTGATCGACGGATTGTGGTAGATAGGCCTGATATTTTAGGTCGTGAGGACATTTTAAAGGTTCACGCAAGAGGAAAACCGTGGGCTAAAGATGTAGACATTAAAGTTATAGCCAGAAGGACTCCTGGATTTGTCGGTTCTGATTTGGCAAATTTAGTAAACGAAGCAGCTTTATTAGCTTCCAGAAAAGGCAAAAAAGAAATCGGAATGGAAGAATTAGAATCTGCTATAGATCGGGTTATTGCTGGACCAGAAAGAAAAAGTAGACTCATTAGCGAAAAAGAGAAAGAAATAATAGCTTATCACGAATCAGGTCACGCCTTAGTGGCTAAGTTATTGCCTAATTGCGACCCGGTACATAAAGTTTCGATCATTCCTCGAGGTAATGCTACTTTGGGTTATACTTTACAACTCCCCACCCAGGACAGATATTTAATTAGCAAATTAGAGTTGATGGATAAACTATCAGTTTTATTAGGGGGAAGAGTAGCTGAAGATATAGTATTTAAAGATGTTACTACCGGAGCTCAAAACGACCTGGAAAGAGCTACCAAACTTGCTCGTCAGATGGTAACTGAATATGGAATGAGTGACACTATAGGCCCTATTACCTTAGGTAGAAAAGAACATCAAATATTTTTAGGCAGAGACATTTCCCAGGAACGTGATTATAGTGAGGAAATTGCTAATAAAATTGACAAAGAAGTTAGAAAAATTATTGAAAATGCCTATTCCCGAGCCAAAGATATTTTAACTAAAAATAAAAGGAAATTAAAAAAGATTGCCCGTAATTTAATGGAAAGAGAAACTTTAGAAGGAAAAGAATTAGATGATTTATTAAATGGTATAAAATTAGTCAGCCTAACTAAGTTTAAAGTGAACCTTTTACTAATTTGAAAATAAATATAATTAGTCGTTAGCATTTGGTGAATAGTATCTAGTGTGTTAGCGGATAGGATATTAGTTATCCAGTTACCCGGTTAGCTAGTTTACCAGTTAAAATACAGGTTATAAGTTGCAGGTTGCGAGTTACAAGTTTAAAAAAAGCCTTTACAGTGAACTGAAATCCAAAAACTGAAAACTATAAACTATAAACCCGTTATATACTAACGACTAACGACTATTCACTAACGACTAAATTGAGAGGTGAATCGAAATGAAAGAGAAAGATATTAACCGACGAAGAGAGAAAGAAGGCAAGGGAGAAATAGGAAAGAAAAA
>NMQN01000045.1 GCA_003575245.1 Candidatus Atribacteria bacterium 1244-E10-H5-B2
GCCGATATCCCTCTTTCTGGGCTACTACTATCTCCTGCATAAATCTGTCGATACGAAAGATTAAGAGTATCGATAAGGCGATAGGGAAGCCTTGATTAGCAATTATGTCTAACACAGTTTTTATCTCCACATAATTTCCTCCTTTCTCAAAAAGTTTCCCAAAGGTGCCAGGCACTTTTGGGAAACTTTTTTATTCTCTCCATCTGGTGCGTCTGGTAGGCCGGACATCCAAGTGGAGGAAATTCTTCTTCTCGTAAAATCCGATTCCATTAAAATCAATTTCTTCAGCATAGCCTAAAAGTTCGATCAGATTAATATCTTTTACTTTAATATCTGCCGCCAGCCCGATACAGTGATAGCTGTTTGTTACCCCTCCAACTTTCCGGTTATGTTCAAAGCAACGATACCCTGAGGTAACATACACCGGTCTTTCTAAAATATTTCTTAATTCCACTAATTTGGCAAGCAGCTTGGGATGCAGCATAACCAGATTACAGCAGGGACAGGCAAACTCGGATAATTTAAAATGTTTAGCTACTCTTAAATTATTGGTACTATTTAGCATTTGCATGGGAATTTTCTCCTTTGTCGAAAATGGTTACAAGTTGCGAGTTGCAAGTGGTAGGGGGCGGATTCATCCGCCCCGCTCTTTTCTTTTTTATTCTCTGTATTTTCAACCAATTAACCAGTTAACCAACTAACTATTTAGTTAACAGTGACTGCTGAACGACTTTTTTATCTTTTATTAATTTTTTCTTCAGCAGGACATCATAGGTCTGCCGATTGATCCTTCCCACATTGGCCTTCATCATCATCTTCACTGCCTTCTCCTCACTCTTCCTTAAACTGATATTCTTATCAGCTAATATCTCTATTAACTTCTTCCAGGCTATCTCCCATTTTTGGTTGCCATTTCCAATCCCCAGCTCTTCTTCCGCCCAGAGCATGGCAGAGAGGATGGCTTCTTTGATAGCACTGGCTCTGTCTTCTCCTAATTTATTCTTTAGGAAACTGTAAAAGATAGAGACGAGAGATAATAGTAGGGCATTGAGTAGATATTTACTTAAGATTGCTTCTAACATAGATTTCCTCCTTTCTGGCTAATTTGGCATCAGCCAATTAGCGTAATTTGTAATGTGTAATGTGTGATGAGACTTATAGGGAGACAGGTAACTTTTTATGTTAAAAAACTACCTGTCTCCTTTACCAAGGAATCATTAGCTAACCGCTAATTGGCTTAAAAAGGCTACTGCCTTTTTGCTACACATCCATAACATCAGTAGACTTATAATCGAGTATCCGAGCATTGACTTTGGCTACTAAGTCATTACCATCGTTATGGAAGATGTTCTTAGCGATGATCGTATCCATCACTCCTTCAATAGCTACATCCTGAGCTGCAAAGTCGACATAGTCTCCGTCATCTACGTTCTTGGGGTTATTTAGAGTTAGATTTATGGTTTTGCCGGCACTATCTCTAAACTGCAGATAGAGTCTCTTGTAACTGGTTACTTCTCCTAATTCGGTGGCCATTATATTTTTCACCTCCTTTAGCTAATTGGCTAATAGCCAATTAGCGTAATGTGTAATAAGTAATGAGTGGTTAAAGATTTAGCAATGACATTTTGATTTTTTGGCTTATCACTCATCACTGTTTTTAGCTTATAGTTATTAGCCCGCTTCTTTGTTTTCTCGTTTTTCTGGCTAACGACTATTCACTATTCACTAACGACTACTCTGTAAGTTGGAATTCTTTTTCGAATCTGATCTCATTAAGGGGATACTTTTGCAGACCTATTAAAGCATTAGCTACATCATAGGCATCCTGTTCGATAGCAGTAGATTTAATCTTAGTAAAGGTCTTGCTACTAACGATAGGTGCTCCGGTTTCCGGGTTGCTGCCTACTACCAATCTAAACTGCAGGCTTGAATCACGGGGGACGGTTACTACTACGGCCATTTATTTTCACCTCCTTTCCCATTAAGTGTAATTGAGGGTATAGGGTTGCAAGTTTCAGGTTATAAGTTGTAAGTGAACACTTTTGGTTTTCGATTTTTTGTTTTTCCTAAATAACGAATATTAACTATTCACTAACGTCTAATTTACCCCTCTACTTAGTAAGAGCAAAAAAGAGGTGATTTTACAGGGTAGTTTATAAAAAAAATTAAAAATATTTTAATTTTTTTATCCCTTTTTTACGACTTTCGTTTACCGATTGCTGGCAAACACCATAAATCTTTGCAATCTCTTCATCTTTATATCCTTCCAGATAATAGAGGTCAATAATTTCTCTTTCCCTTTTAGTTAGAAATTTATAGCCTTTCTCTAGGTCTATTTTTATTAAAACGTTTTCCAATTTATTCATAAGCAAACTCCTTTAGAAAGATTGTTTTTAGTTTTTCGTTATTCGTTTTTGGTTAACCACTGCCTTAATCCTCCCCCTTAAAAAGGGGGAGGAGATGAGAAGTAGACAAGTAATGCGCCTATCCTACATTTCTTTCGGTTTTAGGCCAGAAGAAATTTCTATTTTTTGATTAAGATATTTCCGGTAATAGACCCATAATCCCCAGGAAATCCTTTTTTTCATATAACCGGCAAAAGTAGTAGGAGGGATTTCCTTGTAATCGTAGACCGCCAGGATAAAGATTAGGGCCCCCTGCTGAAAGACATCATCATATTCCAGGCCGTATCTGGAATATCTTTTGGCTCTTGATTTCAACAAGGGTTTAAATTTATTAAACAGTTCTCCCATTGCCTTTAAGTCTTT
>NMQN01000372.1 GCA_003575245.1 Candidatus Atribacteria bacterium 1244-E10-H5-B2
ATGAAATAAAGAAACTTGAAGAACCGAATGTTAATGGCGAGGAAAATAAGAAAAATAAAAAATTAAAGAAATTAAGTTAAGGTAAGTTGAAACATGATGTGGTAAATTCCGCTGATAGAAGAAGATTAGGTAAAAAGGGAGCTGGCAGATGGGCATATTGTAAAGGTTGTTATAAAAATGTTTTACCTGTGATTAGGGAGGATTTAAAATGAAAATTAAACCAGATAGATATGATGAATTAGAATTAGTTGTGCCAAAAACTATTGAAGATACTTATAGAGCTGATATAAAAAAACATCCTGAGGAATGGGAGGACTTTTTTGATTGGTGGTCGGAAAAAGGTGAGGAACTTTTCGAGCCAAAAAATAAAAATATATTTATAAATAAAGAAATCGCTGAATTCTTTATTGACATATTATATCATTCTAAAATTGATTATGATGAAATTAATACATCTGAATGGTTGAAATTTGAAGATAATGGATATAGATATTCAATTTGTGCTTATGGAACTACATGTAACTTAGATCAATTTATTGGCTATAAAGAAAAGATTATAAAAAAAGTGGTGATAAAAAATGAAAGTTCAAATTAAAGACTTAAAACCGAATCCATTTAGGGATATGAAAAATTATCCTATAAATCAGGAGAAGATTCAAAGTCTTACTAATTCAATTAATCAAACCGGATTCTGGGATAACATTTTAGCCCGAAAAAATAATGGCAATATCGAGATTGCTTATGGACACCATAGATTAGTTGTTCTGAAGAAATTATTTAAACCTGATGACTATGTAGATATCCCGATGAAAGAACTTGATGACTCTACAATGATTAAAATTATGGCGAATGAGAATGATGAAAGTTGGGGAACGAATCCAAAGATTATTGATGAAACGGTGAAAACAGTCCGTAAATATTTGTTTCACCACGGTGAAGCAATAAAAACTAAAACCCCCAAGAAGAATATAGATTATTTTAGAACTCCTTTGGCTTTTCAAATACATGAATTCCTTAATGGAAATTGGTCAGAAATAAGAGTTTATCTTTCTCTCGAACGTCTTGGATTAATTGAAAGAGGAGAACTTGATAAGGAAGCTATCGAATTACTTCCTACCGAAAGATCCGCTCGTGACTTTGTTAAAGCTACTAAACAAATAAAAAATGTAACTCCAGAACAACAAAGGGAAGCCGCTAAAAATATCATTAGAAATCAATCCTTCGGCGAATCGTCTGTAAAATCAGCATTACTTGATGAAAAATATAAAGATATGGAAACAGAAAAAAGTGAAAGAGAGAAAGTAAGAATTAAGGCGAGGGATTTTGTACACGGTATTGCAAAGGATTTAGAGAAAATAAATGAGAAGATTGAAGAGTTAATTAAACGCAAAAGTGAGCCCAATTTTGATGTTTATGAGGATTGTATAGAGGCAGAAGAATTTACTTGTGAAGTAAAAATATTTATTGGTAATATTAAAAAATTGGGAGGGAAGAAATGAAAGTTAAAAAATACTTAAAATACTTAGATAACATCATTGTTGGTAAAGATAAGATGAGGACTGCGAAAGAAATTATTGCAGAAATACAAGAAATGACAATTGAACAATTCGAAGGGTTATCAATTGAAGAAAAAAATTCTATGATTCGAGAGTTTAAATCTAAGATTCCCTATATAAGGATAAAATTTCGCAGACAAGATTTAAAACTACTATCTCAAACAGATAATGGGGAAATGCGTTATTCGTTAGCTACTGCAGAAAATAAGGAAAAAATAGTGAAACAATTTATCAAAGAAAAGAAAAGGAGATTTCTATCAGACGAACGTTATAATGAAGATCTATCTATTATTGAAAAATCAAAACTTTTACCTCAAAGAGTATTACTTCAATTAAAATCTGATAAACCCGTTAACTCACAACTGCTTTTGGAAGACTTAAATGCGAATAGTGAGGGGATAAATGAACCGAGAAAGACTGAACCAAAAAAAGAATTTGATGTGTTTGTTGATTAGAGAAGTGTGGAGAGATTGAGATGTATCCAATATATAAATGCTTAAATTGTGGAAGGATCTGGCGCAGTGGAGAAATAATGGTGATATGCCCGGTTTGTAGAAGCAAGCCGATTAAAATAAAGGACGGAGTAGACATTGGAGAAGTAGAAGATCGAATCTACCAAAAAAAAGATATCTTAGATATTTTGATAACTTAAAGAAGAGAGAAATTAAGAAGAAAGCTAAGGCAATGGACCGAGAAAGAATGGAACAAAAAAAGAATTTAAAAGGAGATTTTAAATGAGGATCAAGAAATTTTTAATTAAATTATACCAGATCATCTCTGATTTTATTCTAAATCATTTATGCGCTAAAACGAAGTGGAATTGAATCTTCAGGATTCGTTATTTAAGCTACCCAGGATAGATATTCAGGCTGTCCCGGGCTATTCTGAGGGAATTTTACAAAAACAATATAAAGGAGATACAGAGAAAGTATACCAGGGGGCTAAAAAAGGACTAAAACAGGCTTTTTGGTTAAATTGCATAACAGAAAGCAGGAAATCGGAGAATTCTCTGGTTAAATATACAAATAAGGGAATCGAATCCCGGCGGTCCGGCAAGCCGTCCCCTGCTCCCCTTCTTTCGTCCTTATTTTTTAAAGGGGAGCAGAGAAAAAGGAAAAGAGCAAAAACTAATGGATACTTTTCTGATTGTAATATTGATAGCATCTATATATTTTATTGCTTCTTTTGTAGTAGTAACAATATTATCT
>NMQN01000455.1 GCA_003575245.1 Candidatus Atribacteria bacterium 1244-E10-H5-B2
CCATCTAAAGCTATGCTCAATTTTTCCCTTAATAATTCATCCTCCACCTTCTCGGCAAATTCAACCATTAAATCATATCCGTTACATGGTGGACCCTCAGGAATATAAATATAACGATGGGGGTTTTTTAATAATATCTCCCGGGCTAATTTAACTCCCTCTTTCTGCCAATCAGGTAATTCTTTTCTTAAATTTTCATCCTCTTCTTCAACGTATCTCGATACTTCCTCCGGGATAAAAATAACCTCTCCTGTTTCTTCATCAAGATAATATTCCATATCAGTTCGAGCCACATCTTCCATAACATTGGCAATCATTTCCCGGTCTACTTTTAATTTTTTCATAAAATAACTTCCCCTCTTTAATTTTCTAACATTTTATACTACAAAAACAATAAAAAACCCTCTTTTTTAGCTAAAATTCTTTATTGAACTTTTCCAACGGGCGCCATATAAATGGTAAATTCCTCCACACCATCAATCCCCAAAACGCTATCTGCAAATTCCTGATCATAAGCGGCAATGGCACAAGTTCCGGCGCCAATTGCTTCACACGCCAGGTAGAGGTTTTGGCAAACATGGCCGGCATCAAGGGCTATCACTTTATAAGATGCTCTGTCGTATCGCCATTCCATGCGTGCCGGTATGGTGGTCCAAATAAAGGTTACTGCACTTTTACCGGCGAATGATTGATCAAGGGCAGCCTGGGCTAGCAAACCCTCAAGATCTTTGCGTTTAACCACTTCAACCAGTTGATGACTCATCGGCAAATAACGATAAATCGCCTTGGGAATCCCCTCCACCCTGAAAGCCGCAATATAAGTTTCCAAAGCATGTCTGCATCCGGCTGAAGGCACGGTTCTGTAATTTCTAACTGTAGATCTTTTTTTTCGAAGACCTTGGGTTGCCCACAGAAGAAAAGAAAGTTCTTCGAGTTTTATTGTATCTTTAGTATAAGACCTTCTCGATTTCCTTTGGGCAATCGCAGCCTCAACACTTACTTCGGGAATTGATTTCCAATCCCCCGGTTTTATAAGGTTTATTCTCCTATCTTCATGATTACAAGGCTTTTCTGCCGGTGGTGGTTTGATACCTCTGCTCTGGTCTGTGGTCGAAAAATCAATCGTTTTCCAAATACTGCTTTTAAGAAAGTCTCTAAATTTTTCAGACATAGTAATACCCTCTCTCAATTTTAATTTAAAATCTTAGTAGCTCATACACTCATTCTTTTCGATATCAGAGTGCTTAACTATCAGCCTTCTTATAAAAAGTTATAAAAAGTTACCGAATTATTGAGCCAGTACATGTGTCCTTATTTTTTATATCTCCTTATGTCATTTTTAAACTGTAACAAATCCTGCTTTTTTAAAAGAAAAGTTGTCGGTTTACAGTTGAAAGATGATTAGAATTTTAGGGATTGATTGTATTGATAAAGAGTTGAATTACTTTTGCTCCACCGATAAATGTCCCTGCCATGCTCCCCAGATTGGCAAAAGCAACTACCAGTAATATTTTAGTAACCCGATTATGGAAAAAGTCTTTAAGGGAAGTGATATCCCCCAGCTGTTCGAAATCTTCTACCCGGGGACGCCTGATTAGGGCTTCCGCAATACCGGCAAACCACCCGGCAGCTAAAAGAGGATTTAAGGAACTAAAAGGAGCTGCGACAAAAGCAGTAAGAATAGAGAGAGGATGTGCCATAGCTATTAATGCTCCCAGGGCAGATAGGGAACCGTTCCATAAAAACCATTGGGTAATTTGCTCAAAGCCGGCAGGAGGAGAATAGGTAAAAGTAGAGGCAATAATAGCAATTATTGCCAAGGGGATACCCCAGACTAATACTTTTATGTAGCTGGAGGTAGAAGGTATTTTGATAAGGGCGGTCAAATCATGCTCTTTGTCTATTTCTTTTTTAATCCCCGGAACATGTCCGGCACCAACAATAGCAATGACTTTATCACCCGGAGCCAATTTTATTTTTTCAGCCAGGTATTGATCTCTTTCATCTATTAAAGTATTTTTCAATCGGGGGAATGAACGGGCTAATTCGCTTAAAGCCACGGTAAGAACATCTTCTGATTTTAGCCTTTCAATTTCTTCTTCCGAAATCTTTTCTTTGCTGAACATACTGAAGATTAACATAAAAAGTATGCGCATTTTCCCCCAAAAACTGAGCTTTTTCCAGACACGGGTAAAGGTAACCTGGATATCTCTATCGGCAAGAACCAGACGGGCATTAATCTCTTTTGCTGATGAGATGGCTTGAATCATCTCCTGCCCCGGATTAATTCCTAATTGCTGAGCTAATCGCTTCTGAAAAGAAGATAAAATCAAATTAACCAGAAGAAGCGGAGCCTTTTTTTGTTTGATTATAGTAATAATATCCATATTTTTCCATTTGTTCCGATTGTTTATACCTTTATAGCGGGCAGGACATAGTTCTACACAGACACTGTCCGGCTTTTCTTGCTCAATTAATTCTTTCACCTCCCGAGCACTATCTTTGGAGACATGAGCAGTGCCTACTAATAAAATTTCTTTTCCGTCTTTTTTTAATATGTGGATATTTTTACTATTCAGTAACAACTGTTTTTTCCTCCGGATAAAAATAATGTGAATTTGCTTGTGTCTATAAAATTGAAATAATATTATAACATAAAAAAATTTTGAAGAATAATTTTCGGGGGGATTCTTTTGAGGAAAAAGGTACATAAAACCTGCCAAAGGACCGTCCCCTGGTAGGTTTAATTATTAATTTTTCTAAT
>NMQN01000911.1 GCA_003575245.1 Candidatus Atribacteria bacterium 1244-E10-H5-B2
TACCGTATCCACATTCACTAATTTCAGCTTTATTCATAAGGTCAAAACCGGTAGCTACAATAATTGCTCCTACTTTTTCTTCAACCAAAGAATCCCTTTGCTTAAAATTAATAGCTTTTAGGGAGCAATTCTTCTCACAGACCCTACACTTTCCTTTAGTAAAATAAAGGCAATTACTACTGTCAATCACCGGTTTATTAGGAACAGCCTGGGGGAATAAAGTATAAATAGCTTTTCTTTTAGCCAAAAGCTCATTAAATTCTGAAGGAACTCTCACCGGACATTTTTCCATACAGAGACCACAGCCGGTGCATTTATCCCAGTTAACAAAAGAGGCTTTTCTTCTAATTTTCACTTTAAAATTTCCCACATAACCGGAGACTTCTTCTACTTCCGAATAAGCGAGAAGCTTTATCCTTGGATGCTGACCAACCTGCACCATCTTTGGAGTAGCAATACATTGTGGACAATCAAGTGTAGGAAAAGTCTCTGAAAGTTGAAGCATATGCCCTCCAATTGACTGGTTTTTCTCTACCAAGATAACTTCATACCCACTATCAGCAATATCTAAGGAGGCTTGAATACCAGCTATTCCCCCTCCGATAACCAGTGCTCTTTTAGTAATGGGGACACTTAGAGGAGCGAGAGGTTTATTTAACTTTACTTTTTCTACAGTAGCTTCAATAATCTTTACGGCTTTTTCTGTAGCTCTCTCCTTATTATCCTGGTGCACCCAGCTACATTGTTCTCTTATATTGGCAATCTCAATTTTATAAGGATTTAGCCCCACGGAAGCTATTGTATTACGAAAGGTAGTCTCATGCATTGTAGGTGAGCAAGCGGCTACAACTACACCATCAAGTTTCTTCTCTTTAACCATTTTCTTTATCATATCCTGACCGGGGTCAGAACACATATACATATAATCAGTAGAACAAACAACACCTGAATAATTACTTAAGAGCTTAGCTACTTTTTTTACATCTACTGTACCTGCAATATTTAAACCACAGTGGCAAATAAAAACACCTATTCTACTCATTTTATGCTCCACCTATTAAATGTTTACTCTTTAATAAAGGACGAGGGTCAATAAAATTTAATTCAAATCGGCAAACTTTTTCGCCAAGACCCAAAGAGAGGGCCAAAAGCTGAGTAAAATAGAATACTGGTATACTTGTAAAATCTGAAAACTTCTCTTTTATCTCTTTTTGTCGATTATCTAAATTAAAGCCACATAAGGGACAGCTTAAAACAATTGCTTCTGCCTTCTGACTAATAGCTGAACTCAAAATATCGTAAGCTCGCTCAACAACCAGATTTATATTTACCACAGTATGATAGGAGCCACAACACTCTGTTTCATAAGGATAATCAATTACTTCCGCACCCACGGACTCCAAGAAATCCCTTAAAATAGTAGGACTTTCAGGATCATCTAACCCCACTTCCGGAGGGCGTAAAAGCAAACAACCATAATAAGGGGCTACCTTTAATCCTTTAAGAGTCATATTTACTTTCTTGGAAACCTGGTCAAAACCTACCTCATTTTTTAAAATCTCTAAAAGATGCAAAACTTCAACTTCTCCATTATATTTCACATCTTCTCTGTACATAAGATTATTAAGCTTATCCAATTTCTCTTTATCTTCTTTTACTAATTTATTTGCTCTTTTTAAAGTATGATAACACATAGAACAGAGAGTCACTACCCGGGTATCTCTCTCTTCTTTAACCCGAATGAGATTACGAATAGGAGCTACCTGGTGAATTAAATCATCAGAAGTTAAGGAATAGACTGTTCCACAACAATTCCATCGTAGGAGCTCCACCATCTCTATACCCAAAAAAGACAAGGAAGCTAATGCTGAATCTTCAAAATTTTTTGCCATTGTTTTCAGGGTACATCCTGGAAAATAAGAGATTTTCATCTTTGCCCCTTTCATAAAATAAACTCAAATCAAGAACTAAATTTACGGAGACTGCTAACCAAAGCTATTTGAGGAACCTGAGAAAGCACTTCCTTGGGAATAGACAAAGGACTAACATAATCAACATTTTTCCTGAGAGTAATCTGCCTGAGAGCTTCCATAACTTTTGCTAAATCTACTCCTTTAGGACAGCGGGTAACACAAGTAAAGCAGGAACTACAAATCCAGATTGTTTTAGAATTTAAAACTTCTTTTTCCTGACCCAGTTGAACAAGACGAATAATCTCACAGGGAGATATATCCATCTCTGATATACTGGGACATCCTGCAGAACATTTCCCACACTGATAACAAGCATAAATGTTCTCTTCGCTTAATTCTTCTACCTTATCTAAAAATTTACTTTTGATATCCTTAACAGAAATTTCCGTCCTCATCTCTACTCCTCCACTTTCATTGCTTTTAAAAAATCTTCTGAGCTAACACCGGGAGATTGAACTTTTTCCTTATCATAGAACTCATCTATTTTAGAGTTTAACCACCTTTTTTTACGAACCTCCCCTTCTAATTCTTCAAGACAATCTTTGGTATAAAGTGTAAAATCACCCGAAAGACTGATCTTCTTTATCCTCTCTTTTTTTACTTCTTGAATAGTTCTTATCAATCCACCTTCTGCTTTGTGTATCCCGTAAATAATCTCCACTCCTTCCCTTATTTTTACACCCTTTGGTATTCTTGGTGTCTTTTTAAAGAGGCAATAGCTAATAGTTCATCAAAATCTTTGCGATTGCATTTCTCCTCACAGGGATGATGACAGATACGACCCAAAACCCCTGAAAAATGTACTCTTTCTCTAACTAACTCATAAGCTTCCTTAAATTTACCCTGTGAAATTAAGTCAATGTAACCCTGCACATTTACCCCTGCTGGAAAGGCTAATCGGCAGGTTTGTCCAGCTGGGCCATTACTCCGCCAATACCGGCACTAACCACCATTACCGCGCCAATATTTTTATCCATTTTAAAACCCTCCCCTATCTTAAAGTTCCTTCATAATGAGCGGTAAGTTGTCGAGCTCTCACTTCGGGTGTAGTATAATTAGGTAATAGCATGGGAGAAATTTTATTTGTATGAATACCCGCTTCTTGAAGTTCTCTTTCATATCTTTTTATATGCTTCAAAGTGAGTTTGCCCAGCTTTACCTCTTTAGAATTTAAAGCAGCAGATATACCTGCCCTCCTACCAAAAACATTGTAATCTAAAACAGAATTTCCCATAAGTCTATTTCTCCCATGGATTCCACCTGAGACTTCACCGGCTGCATAAAGGTTAGGTATCTTGGTCTCACACTTATCATTTATCTCCAGCCCTCCATTTTGGTAATGCAGAGTGGGAAAAACAAGCATAGGTTCTTTAGTAATATCAATATCGAATCGGTCTAATTGTCTGTACATAGCAGGAAGCTGCTTTTGGATAGCTCCCTCGCCATTTATAAGCTCGATAAGGGGTGAGTCAAGCCATATCCCCACTCTTCCGGCATGAGTAATAATACCCTTTCCCCTCTCGGTACATTCCCTTATAAAGGAAGATGCCTCAACATCTCTTGGCTCAAGAGGAAAAACAAATAATTCTCCGAATTTATTTACCGGTTGAGCACCAGCTGTCCTCACCTTCTCGGTAATAAGAAAACCTAATATCTGCTCCGGATAAACGGCTCCGGTAGGATGATATTGGACAGAATCCATATACAAAAGGTTTGCCCCTACTTTATATCCAAGAACTAACCCATCAGCTGTAGCCCCATAATGGTTAGTAGTAGCAAATTCTTTTATATGTAACCTCCCAAATCCACCAGTAGCAATAATAGTAGATTTTGCCCTTACTATAATGTATTCTTCTGTCTCCAGGTTATAGAGAATTGCTCCGGCAACCTGCCCTCCCTCATCCATCAAAAGCTCAATGGCAGGAGAAAACTCGATTACTTGAATATCTTCGGGATGATTTTTTACCTCATCTCTTAAAACTCTCATAATAGCAGCGCCGGTATAATCTCTTGCCGAATGCATTCTCTTTCTGGAGCACCCTCCTCCAAGCATAGTCACCATATTTCCATCGGGATTCTTATCAAACATTACCCCGAGCTCTTCAAGCCACTTTATTACTAAAGGAGCATCCATTACCAGAGTTCTTACCAGATCGGGCTTGTTATCAAAGTGTCCTCCCCCTAACACATCTAAATAGTGAATAGCAGGAGAATCATTGGGATTCACTGATGCTTGAATCCCCCCTTGAGACATCATTGAATTCGAATCTCCGATACGTAGTTTTGTAGCTATAATAACCTTGGCTCTATTCTCTCTGGCTAAAAGAGCTGCTCCTGCACCACCACCACCACCACCAATAACCAGAACATCGGTATCATAATCTACTCTGGAAAGGTCGAAATCATCAGGATTTATACGAGAATGAGATTCTAAAATATCAGCAACTTCTGAGGTAATATTCTCGCCTCTATTAGGGCCGATCCTTATTTTTTTCTTTGCATCTGCTTTATAATCGGGATGGAACTTAGTTAAGACTTCACTTCTTTCTGCATCCGTCATGGGAGTAAAAACCTTTTCTCCGGATAATGCTTTTTTAAGTCTGGCTGGTCTTGTTTTCTCCACTAACTTTAAAGATTCTTGCATATATTCTGGATACATTTATTTTCACCCTCTTTACATTTTTTCTATATCTCTTGCATAATACTTCTTTTTAATAGACTCCCTATCCATATGCATAAACTCTTCTATCTCCTTATCGTATTTGTGCTCCTTTATCTCCTTTAATCTGCACTCAAGATATTCACCCTTTTTAGATAAGTATTTTCCGTAAAGTCTTCTTGCCAGTACAGCTACATTATACTGGACTATTTCCGCAGGACAGCGAGCAGCACATAAACCGCACATTATACAATCAAAGGATAAATCCGCTGCTTGAGCAATATCACCACGTATTAGCGCCTGAATATAATCCATTACTTCCAAATCTTGAGGGCAAGCTTTAGTACAAGTATTGCAACTTACACAGCGGAAAATTTCCGGATAAATTTCCTGAAAAGTAGAAATAGAAGGCTCCAATTCATCCATATCATATAGAGCTTTGTTTGCCGGGAAAAAGGGAATTTGAGTAAGGTACATATTTGGCTCAACTACAGTTTGACAAGCTAATCCCGTCTTTATTTTATAATCGTCCGTAGTCCGGTAAATAGTAGCACAGGCGCCACAAAATCCCTCTCGGCAACCACAGCCCCGTTTCAATTGATATCCTGCATATTCTAAAGCCCCCATAATAGTTGATCCTTCGGGCACCTCATACTTCTTACCCATAATATATAAAGATATCATTTTCGCCTTTTGAGGTTGAGTTTTTTCCTCTTTTTTCATTACACTCTTGTTTTCTTCCATTTTTTCACCCCCTACTTTAAATAGTAAAAATATTTACCATTTCAAATATTTGTCTTTTGCTAAAATTATTCTGCTGCATTGCTCCCGAAGGGCAGGCAGCACTACAAGCACCGCAACCATCATAAATAACTGGATTAACCTTGGCTTTTTTTGTTTTTAAATCAAGTTCAACGGCATCGCAAGCACAAATATTTACACAATTGCCACATCCCACACAGACTTCCTCACCAGAAATAGGAGCATATATCTTGCCTAACTATTTTCCTGTTTCATACTACCCACAAGTTTATCCTGATTTACCTGGTCTCCTTCTTCAGACATTTCAATATTACTTATCTCCCCGGCAAATTTCTGAGAAAAATCACTTAAACCTACTTTAACCTTATCTCCTTCAACTTTTGCCATATATATTCTTTGTGATAATAGAGCTCCTCAGGCATATTATAATCTTCTACTTTAGTCATTTTTTCTCCTTATTGTAGTAGTTAGCTTTCTAAAAGTCCCTTTTTTTTGCCTCTAATTCTATGTTTTTGTTTTTTCCCTTTTAGGGAAGATTATCTATTGCTCCTTATTAGACTATTTTACAAATTTATCTAGCGTACTTGGGCGGTTCTGTCTCATATAAATTATTTCCTGCCGAATCTATCACCACAATTACTGGAAAATCCTCTACGTAGTAACGGTGAATAGCCTCTGTGCCTAAATCTTCATAAGCTACAACTTCTGATTTCTTTATGCTTCTAGCAATTAAAGCTGCCGCCCCACCAACAGCGTGAAAATAAACTGCGTTATTCTTTTTCATACTCTCAATTACTTCCTTAGAACGAAGTCCTTTACCAATCATCCCCTTAAGTCCTTTATCGAGGAGTGCTGGAGCATAGGGATCCATGCGATAACTTGTAGTTGGACCGGCAGCACCACAAGCATAACCAGGCTTAGCAGGAGCTGGACCAACATAGTAAATAATCTGATTCCTAATCTCAATGGGTAACTTCTCTCCTTTCTGCAGAAGAGAGAATAACCGTTTATGTGCTGCATCCCTACCGGTGTATATATACCCTGTAATGCTTACCATATCCCCCGCTTTTAAATTAGAAACCACCTCATCCGTTAATGGAGTAACAATCTTTACAATTTTTGCCATTGATAAATCCTCCTTTACAAAATCCCTTCTGCATGACGAGCTGCATGACAGCAAACATTCACCGCTACCGGCATACCAGCAATGTGCGTAGGAGTATATTCAATATTTACTGCCAACGCTGTAGTTCTTCCGCCTAAACCCGCAGGTCCAATTCCTAAATTGTTTATTCGTTCTAAAATCTCCTTTTCCATCTGGGTGTATCGTTCATCCTGATGGTGTTCTCCAATTTTACGAAAAAGTGCCTTTTTAGCGATAACCAAAGCCTTATCTGCAGTCCCCCCAATACCTACACCTACGATAGTGGGTGGACAAGGGTTAGGACCAGCCTTTCTTATAGTATCTACTACAAAATTTTTAATTCCTTCTGGTCCATCAGCAGCTTTCATCATAGCTAAGGCACTCATATTCTCACTGCCAAACCCCTTAGGAGTAACCATAAATTTAATCTTATCTCCAGGAACAATATCGGTATATATAATCGCTGGGGTATTCGTTCCCGTATTTTTTCGGGCAAATACCGGGTCATCTACAATAGATTTCCTTAAATATCCTTCCATATAAGCTTCCTTAACTCCTTCATTAACTGCCTCCCGGAAATTTCCCCCTATGATATAAGCCTCCTGACCCAGCTCCACATATAAAACAGCCAAACCTGTATCCTGACAGATAGCAATCTCTTCCCCTGAAGCTATTTTATAATTCTCGATTAACATATCAAGCACTGAACAACCAACCTCTGAAACCTCCCCTTCTCGTGCTTCTTTTAGCGCGGTTAAAACATCTTCTCCGATATGGTAATTTGCTCTTAAAAATAGCTCCTTAACCTTCTTTTTAATTCTTTCCGCCTCTATCTTGCGCATTTGTCTATCTCCTTTTTCCCATTTTACAGTTTTTTATTCTGGAGGAAGCTGAATAAAACCTTTTTCCATATGAAGTTTGGTAATCCCCTGGGACTTTTTTATAGCTGAAGAAGCAAGTTCTCTTAACTCCTCCTTACTCCTCTTTATTCTGGCTACTCCCTGCTCTATGGCCTTCAAGCCTACGGCTACTGCTTCCTGAATAAACATCTCTGTTTCTCCCATAGTGGGAATTATATATTCTTCATTCAATCCCCTTCCTTCTGCATAATTAGATATAGCCTTTGCTGCAGTAATACACATTTCATCGGTTATACTTCTTGCGCCCACATCCAAAGTGCCCCTAAATATAGCAGGAAATCCAAGAGAATTGTTCACCTGATTAGGAAAATCGGAACGACCGGTAGCAACAATTCTTGCTCCTGCTTCTTTTGCTTCCCAGGGCCACATTTCAGGAATAGGATTAGCACAGATAAAAACTATGGAATCCTTAGCCATACCAGCGATTTCCTCTTTCTTTATTGTACCGGGACCAGACTTGGATAAAGCAATACAAACATCAGCTTTTTTAAGAGCTTCTTTCATATTACCCGTCCTTCCCTCCTTATTCGTCTTCTCACATATTTTCCATTTGGTAGGCTCTTTCTTTAATTCCTTTCTTCCCCGGTGAAGAATCCCTTTACTATCCACCATTATCCTTTTTTCTGGATTCGCTCCAGCTAACATTATGTACTTGGCGCAGTTCATATTTGCTGCTCCTGCACCAATGAAAGTAATTGAGACGTCTTCCATCTTTTTATCAACTACCTTCAAGGCACTAATTAATCCGGCTAAGGTAACCAGAGCTGTTCCTTGCTGATCATCATGCCAGACAGGAATATCTAACTCTTTCTGTAATCTCTCAAGAATATAAAAACATTTTGGCTTAGCAATATCTTCAAGGTTTATACCTCCAAATGTGGGAACAAGCCATTTAACTGCAGTAATTATCTCATCAGGGTCTTTAGTATTTAAACATATGGGAAATGCATCTACCCCACCCAAATATTTAAATAGCATTCCCTTACCTTCCATTACGGGAAGAGCTGCTTCAGGCCCTATATCCCCCAAACCAAGGACTCTTGTTCCATCGCTAATAATCGCAACAAAATTTCCTTTATTTGTGTGTTCATAAACCTTATTTTTATTTTTTGAATGTCCAGGCAAGGTTCCGCTACGCCGGGAGTATACCAGATAGCAAAATCTTCGTAACTTCTCACCGGAGTCTTAATCTCTACACCTATTTTGCCCCGATAAAACGGATGATACTTCATGGCAAACATCTTTGGTTCATTAGCCTTTGCCAAAAGCTCCTCTTTTGTTAATTTTTTACCCATTATACTCTCATTTAAAAATTTATTTCTAGTTATACAGCCACATATTTACGCTGATATTTTTCTTTATTATCACATGCAAGTCTGTGTTCCTCTGTGTGAGTCTGTGACCAATATATTCTTTTTTACTCCCCTCCCTTCTAAGATATCCCAGGTCTCTTCCTATGCTTGGCTCTAATCTTTTCACTTCCTTAAGGTCAATAATTTGTAGGTTATCTACTCCGTTTGTTTTTTACCTTTTAAAGATTATAAAGATAAATGTTTATTATGTTTTCATCTATTTAGAAGTAGCGCTCCAAGAGTTAACCTCTGTAAGTGAAGACTCTTTAGCTCTTTCTATGTGTTGAAGTAAGGTCTTAGTAACAAGTTTTTCATCGTTTCTCTTTAAAGCTTCAATGATAGCCAGATGTTCTTTTACCGAATCGAAAAAAGTAGTTCTTTTAAGAGAAATATTCCTTAACCAATGTATTTGTTCCTGAAGGTTAGTCAGTAATTCGATAAGTTTTTTATTACCGCAATTTTGGCTAAGAAGATCATGAAATTTTTTATCCAGAACTAAATACTGAATACGATTTTCAGTGTTTTCAGATTTATTAATAAATTCTTTAAAATCATCCCCAACTTTTTCTAATTCATTTATAAATATTTTCCCTAAAGATTTTTTTACCGCCAATGTTTCGAGGGTTTCTCTGATTTCAAAGATATCTTCTATTATTTCAGTGGTAACATTAGAAACTGCTGCCCCTTTTCGGGGAATGATAGTAACAAATCCTTCTTTTTCTAACTTATTAAAAGCTTCTCTGATGGGAGCCCGGCTTATACTCATGGCTTTAGCTAATTCTTCTTCCAGTAAACGTGTACCCGGTTTTAGATTGCCTCTTATAATCTGAAATTTTATATTCTGGTAGGTTCGATCTTTGAGGGATAAATAATTTCCTAAATCTTCAAAATATCCTTTCATAATTTCTTTCTTTCCTTTAAAGATCTAACTTTTCTATATTTTTATTTTATCTTGTCGATTGTATATTGTCAACTATACGAATTGCCATATAATCAAATAGCCTCTTCACTCCCATAGAATGTATCAAGCTAGCACCTTTAAATAAACCTTCATTGAGATGATATAGAATTTTTCTTTTCAATTTTTCTGGTAGCTACTAAGTCTATATTATTGTCTAATAAATTTGAAGCGACTATTTGACCAATCTCAACAGGTACTTCCACTTTAATCCGGCGAGTAATCTCTCCAATTTTTTTTAAATATTTTTTGGGAATAGGAACGTGAGTTTTTACGCTTACCAAAGAGAAATCTCCGTTCTCTACCAAAACAGAACCGGTGAATACTCTTAAAGGATTGGTGATTTCATTTTTTACATAATCTTTTCCTTTAGGGCATTCATCCCCTTTAATATTTCTAATATTTGTTCCCTCATATTCTATTGATATTCGACAACTATTGGGACAAATTATACAGATAAATTCTCTCTCCATCATTAGACCAACCTTACCTTTAATGTTTTTATCTCTTCTAATTCTGAAGAGGATAATTTTACTCTAACCATCTCTGCAGGGTTTACCCGTCGAAAAGATTTCTTTTTAATTATTCTTTTACCATCTTCAAATACTAAAACCTTCTTTTCTCCCGGTTGATTAACTCGAAAAGAGAAGATAGTATCTTTAACCCTAATCAATGTTTGAGGAACTATATATCTTAAACCTTCACCCAATTCAACTATAATCTCCTGCTCTTTAATCAACTTTCCTTCCAGGTATTCTGCTACTCCCTCAACTATATATTCGGCTTCTAAAGATACATTATCCACGATATCATGTACCTGCAGGACATTCCCACAGGAAAAGATACCGGGGATGCTGGTCTGACCCCTCTCATCTACTTGCGGTCCCCCGGTTATGTTATCCAAAACTATACCTGCTTCACGAGAAAGCTCATTCTCCGGAATTAAACCTACAGATAAAAGTAAAGTATCACAGGCTATTTTTCTTTTACTTCCCGAAATAATTCCTCCTCTTTTACCTAATTGGGCAATGGTAACTCCTGATAATCGCTCATTTCCCTCTATATCTACTACGGTATGACTAAGTAAAAGGGGTATATCAAAATCATACAGACATTGATTAATATTTCGAGGAAGACCGTTGCTGTAAGGGAGTTTCTCTGCTACCATTATTACCTCTGCCCCTTCCAAGGTTAGACGTCGGGCCATAATCAGACCGATATCTCCTGAGCCTAAGACTACTATTTTTTCTCCTACCATATAGTTCTTTAAATTAATCAGCTCTTGTGCTACTCCCGCAGTATAGATAGCAGATGGTCGAGCTCCCGGTATGCTGATAGCTCCCCGAGTTCGCTCACGGCAGCCCATAGCCAGAATAATTACTTTGGCCCGATAATGCTGCAATCCTTTATAATTTATTACTATTACTTCTTTTTGGGGAGTTAAATTAACTACCATACTATTTAATAAGAAGGGAATCTCTTTCTCTTTCACCTGATCTATATATCTTTGAGCATATTCCGGACCGGCCAGGGAAGTGTTAAACTTTTCCAATCCAAACCCGTCATGAATACACTGTTGCAATATACCCCCCAAGTAGTCTCCCCGTTCGATAATCAGAATATCCTCTATTCCTTTTTGTTGGCAGGCGACGGCTGCAGCTAAACCAGCAGCTCCTCCTCCAATGATAATAACTTCTTTTTCTGGCATGATTTACTAACCTCATTGCTTCTATATCCGGTTAATAGATAAGAATTTTTTCCTTTTAAAGTAATTTCCCTGGGAGCAAGATTAAAATTTTCCCTTAATATCTCTATAATTCTGGGAAAACAATATCCTCCCTGACATCTACCCATCATAGCCCGAGTCCGATATTTAATAGAAATCAGACTTCTTGCCCCTAAAGGATTATTAGCTGCCTCTAATATTTCTTTCTTGGTAATTTTCTCGCAACGACAGATTATCTCTCCGTAATCTGGGTCTTGCTTGATTAAGGTCTTTTTAGTCTCTTCATCCTGCTCTTCAAATCGTAGAATACCTTTTCTGAAAGGATTAAAGCTGGGATTAGCATTTAGTCTTTCTTTTTTATTGATAATTTCCACTACTCTTTGGGTAATAGGTTGGGCAGCAGTTAATCCCGGGGATTCGATACCGATTAGATTGATAAAGTTATTGACTGTTTTGCTTTCCTCTATTACAAAATCCCAAAACCCTCCCTCAGAAGAAGGAGCCTGCTTGGCTCGGAGGCCGGAATAACTGCGGATGATATATCCGGGTGAAATTAAAGGTAAAAATTCACGAGCTTCAGAAGAGAGCACTTTCATTACTAAGGAGGTTACTGAAAGATTATCTTTACTTTTAATATATTCATTGCTCGGACCTATCAGGATATTGCCATCAATAGTGGGGGTAAGATGAATTCCTAAGCCTCCAGCCCCAGCTTGAGGGACAGGATAAACCAGGTGATTTATCAACCAGGAGACATTTTTATCTAATATATGATATTCTCCCCGGCAGGGATAAAGACGATATTTTTTTATTCCTACCATTCGAGCTATATAATCGGAATATAGTCCGGCACTATTAATTAAATAAGAAGAAGTAAATTCTCTTTTGTTAGTTTTAATTCTAAAATGAGAATTGTTTAATCTGGTAATACTTTTCACTTCGGTATTTAGAAAGAAGGAAACACCGTTATCGAGGGCATTTTCAGCAAGAGCAATGGTTAATAGATAAGGAGAAGTAATGGCAGTTTCAGGAGAATAAAGAGCTGCTATCCCCGATACATTAGGTTCTAACCTTTTTATCTCATCAGAGTTTATGATTTTCAGACCCTTTACCCGGTTTTTATCACCCTGAACCTTTAATTTTTTTAATCCAGTAATCTCTTCCTTTTTCTTGGCAACTACTAATTTCCCTATCTTTTTATAAGGAACATCAAGTTGGCTACAAAGTCCTGCAAAAGATTTATTCCCTTCCACACAAAATTGAGCCATTAAAGTGCCGGGCTTATTATTAAAACCAGCATGAACTACTCCGCTATTTCGGCAGCTTACCCCCCGACCAACATCATCCTCTTTTTCCAAAACAGCAACATTAATTTTGTATTTAGATAATTCCCGGGCAATAGCACAACCAACTACTCCACCACCGATTATAACCATATCAAAATGATTATTCTTTGTCTTCATATAAATTTTTCCTTTTTAAAATAAACAATAGAAAAATATAAATTACAAAAACATCTTCTGCGATTTAACTTAACCTATTTCGAGATATTACTACAGGAATTAATTTCCTCAAGGGAAGACCTTTTAGCTCTCTCTAAATGTTGAAGTAAAATCTTATTAATTAGCTCTTCATCATTCTTTTTTAAGGTTTCTATGATAGCTAAATGTTCTTTTACCGAACCGGCAAAAGTAATTCTTTTAAGAGAAACATTCCGTAGCCAATGAATCTGTCCCCGAAGGTTAGCTAATAATTCAATAAGTTTTTTGTTCCCGCAATTTTGACTAAGAAGATCATGGAATTTTTTATCCAGAGCTAAATACTGAATACAATTTTCAGCATTGGTAGGTTTATTTATAAATTTTTTAAATCCATCTCCGACTTTTTCTAATTTCTCTATAGATATCTTCCCGATAGATTTTTTAACCGCTAAGGATTCCAGAGATTCTCTAATTTCAAAGATATCTTCTATTGTTTGAGCAGTAATCTTAGCGACTGCTGCTCCTTTTCGAGGAATGATGGTGACAAATCCCTCTTTCTCCAACCTATTAAAAGCTTCTCTAATAGGAGCTCTACTTATATTCATTGCTTTTGATAATTCTTCTTCCGGTAAACGGGTACCCGGTTTTAAAGTGCCTATTATAATCTGAAATTTTATATTCTGGTAGGCTCTATCTTTGAGAGATAAATAGCTTCCTAAATCTTCAAAATGTTCTTTCATATTTTTACTTCCTATTATAAAAAAAATAGTCCTTTTTATATTATAAAATGTCGATTGTATATTGTCAACAATATTTTCGTATCTCGTATATCGCATTATATATTGTAGTGGGAGAAAGAAAAATGGTAAGAAAAAAGTAAAAAATAAAATAGAGGAGGGTCAGCTCGTCTAACTCTCCCCTATTTTATAAAAAAGATAAAGAATAAAAACTTGGAATTAATACAGTGTAGCTAATAAATATAATTTAAAATCATTTAATATTTACTTCTTTTAGTTTTCTAACTACCTCATCACCTACTTCAATAGTAGAAGAATCTCCTCCTAAATCATGAGATCTAACTTTTCCTTCGATTAAGACCTTTCCTACCGCATCCTCAATGGCTTTAGCTGCTTTTACTTCCCCTAAACAGTCCAACATCATTGCCCCGGCTAATATGGTAGCAGTAGGATTAGCTATAGATTTATCTTTGTATTTAGGGGCAGAACCATGGATTGGTTCAAACATAGAAATGCCCTCCGGATTTATATTCCCCCCGGCAGCAATGCCCAGCCCACCCTGAATCATTGCTCCCAAATCGGTAATAATATCACCAAACATATTAGGGGTAACTACCACTTTAAACCATTCAGGTTTTCTTACAAACCACATAGTAATTGCATCTACAAAGGTAAATTCGGTCTCGATATCAGGATATTGACTTGATACTTCTTCAAAAATATCTCTCCAAAGTCCATAAATATTAGTTAACACATTTGCTTTATCTACCGAGGTTACTCGTTTCATATTCTTCTTTTTAGCCAACTCAAAGGCATATTTGATTACCCTTTGGGTCCCAGATCTGCTAATTAAACCAATTTGATAGGCCATCTCTTCTTCTTGTTCTAAATTAAAACCTACTTGTATTTTAGCCTTATAAAGTTTTCTTAATACTTCCAAATGATCTTGGTTGGCTCTGGCTTTAAATCTTCCCCCAATTCCTATGTAGAAGTCTTCGGTATTTTCTCTTACAACGTAAAAATTAATATCTTCCGGGTTTTTATCTTTCAAAGGACAGGGAACCCCTTTATATAATCTGATGGGACGCAGATTAATGTATTGGTCAAAATAAAATCTTGCTTTTAACAATATCTCCTTTTCTAAAATGCCCGGTTTTACTCTGGGATCTCCAATGGCTCCAAAATATATAGCATCCATATCTTCGATCTCTTTTAAAGCACTATCGGGTAACAATTCTCCTGTTTTTAAATAATGTTCGGCACCAAAGGGATATTCGATCCAATTAATTTCTAATCCATATTTGCTGGAGGTTGCTTCAATCACCTTTTTGCCTTCTCTAATTATTTCCGGTCCTATACCATCACCGGGAATTAAAGCTATGTTATACATCTACTTCTCTCCTTTTTATTTCTTCTTTGACATATTTTTTTAATCCACCTAAGGAAATAATAATTACATCAGTATCAATGTTGTCTTTAAATTTCCAAACTTTGCCTTTAATTATCATTCTATTTTACCTCCTCAGGGCTAGCTATTCTCCCCACAATTGCAGAGGCGGCAGCAATGGCAGGACTGGCCAGGTATACTTCACTTTCGGGGTGTCCCATCCTCCCTACAAAATTCCTGTTTGTGGTAGAAATTGCTCTTTCTCCTTTAGCCAAGATACCCATATAACCACCCAAACAGGGACCACAAGTAGAAGTGCTTACTGCGGCTCCGGCAGTAATAAATATATCAATTAACCCTTCCCGAAGGGCTTGTAAATAAACGTCCTGAGTAGCGGGGATAATAATCAATCTAACTTCAGAATGAACTTGTTGCCCCTTTAAGATTTCTGCAGCTATACGCAAGTCTTCTATTCTACCGTTGGTACAGGAACCGATAATGGATTGATCAATCTTAATCCCTTTTGCTTTACTGATTGGTTTAGCATTCTCCGGCAGATGAGGGAAAGCCACCTGTGGCTCAATTTTACTAACATCAATCTCTATAATTTTTTCATAATGTGCATCAGAATCACTATTGTAAATCTGAAAAGGTCTTTTGGCTCGGCTTTTTACATATTCCAAAGTAATTTCATCCGGCTCAATAATGCCAGTCTTTGCTCCTGCTTCAATGGCCATATTACACATAGTAAAACGGTTAT
>NMQN01000347.1 GCA_003575245.1 Candidatus Atribacteria bacterium 1244-E10-H5-B2
GATATTGCTCTGATATTTCCAGAACAGTATTTGTAGGCGGAATAACCGATGAAGAAAAAAAGGTCTATGATATTATTCTAAGGGCAAATGAAGCAGGAGAAAAAATGGCAAAACAAGGTGTAATAGCAGAAGATCTGGATAAAGCATCAAGGGATATAATTGAAAGTGAAGGCTACGGCCAATATTTTCTTAACAGAACAGGTCATGGTATCGGTATTACTGTTCATGAGGCCCCTTATATAAGAACCGGAAACAAACAGAGACTTGAAAAAGGAATGGCATTTAGTGTAGAACCAGGTATCTATATGCAAAATAAGTTTGGTATGAGAAATATCACTGTCTCTCCACATAAAAATCTCCGTACGGCTATCTAAGCATTTTTCCGCTTCTTCTAAATATAGTTGTGGAGAAATGTGAAAGCATTCGCCGTTTGATAAAATAAAGAATGCCTGAAATCTTTCACAGATGTGTGGGTTAAAACCAGTTAAAAATTCCAAATCAACTGAAGGGCCAATCATCATAGCATCAACATTATTTTTATCCATTACCTCACAAAGCTTATTTGTATATTTTTTATTTAGCAAATTTATTCTCCTTAAATTTATTTTTTATATTTGTTTTGATAATCACTGTCAAGTGTTAGATACTATAGTAGCTTTTTTCTTTTAAACAAGATCATATTCTTTTGAAAAGGTTTAATCATAATAATATTATAGAATTTACATCATCTTCAAAGGGTGAGTTTTTTAAGGCGTTGGCGTGATACAATAATTGCCTAATTCAGTTTAATCAGTAAAACTTTCCTTTGGACAAAGGAAGGTTTATATAGTCGATAGTTAGTGATAATTAATAAGTGACTATTAATACGAATCGCTTGTATGCCTAGGTATCAAGTCGCCTTCTACTTCTAGCCGCTCGAACTATTTTGTTCCATTCGTGGAGTCCTATTGCTACTCCTATAACACCGTATGAGACAAAGGCTCTAAAAAATTCTCCTATCTGAGCATCTCCGAAAAGATTATTCCCAGCTTTAGGGGATACTATGAACAGTGTGTGAAAGAGAATTACACCCAGGATTGCCTGTCCACTGGTTGCCTTGATAACTGATGCTCCTCCCAAAAGTATGGCAGCGATAGAGAATAGAGCTGTCTGAACATGACTGCCATAGGTTGATAGGACTCCTATATTCTGTAGGAAAATTACCTGACCCCACGAGGCAAGCAGTATTGATATGGTAATAGCGATTGTCCTTACTCTATTAACATTTATTCCTGTAACCTTTGCAATATCCATATCCTGCCCAACCGATCTAAAATCCTGTCCTAATTTGGTTTTCATAATTAAAACGTTGAAAAGCCACAATGCTGCTATAAGCAAAAAAGTGACAAGAGGAAGTTTAATGATTAGCAGCGGCGAATTGGTTTTAATTGCCATCATACTCACTGCAAGGATACTTCCTGCTGTTATTAGATAGCTAAGATATTTGAAATTGTTGTTGCCATCCGCCCTATTTTTTCTTTTTATATAATAATCTATAAAGATAACTATTATAGCTACTGCAGATACAACCGCTAAAACATGAAACATCGGATATTTAAGTACATTATCAAGGGAATATTTAAGTCCCGTTGCAGTTGATAGGTCTACGTTATTTCTGATGCCTATACCTCTGCTCAGTACAAGGGCCTTATTCTTGAGAGGTATTAAGGTCCCAACCAGGAAGAGAAGAATAAACTGATACACTCCATTGGCAAAGAACCCCGCAATCATACTGGAAATCATTTCCTGACCTTTAGTTTTGTTAAGAAGCATAGAGGTTAAAATCCCACAAACTATCGCTATCGGTATTGTCAGCAGAATACACAACATGAATCCGGGAAAACCGGAAACTTTAAAGTGGGTTACGGCAATTATTGCAAATTGCCCTGCCATGGCTCCGATGACTATTCCGAAGTTGAGACCAACACCGGCTATTACCGGCAGGACAAGGGAAAGGACCATGAAGGAGTTTCTTGTTATCCTTTTCAGCAATGTATTCACTATAAATAATGAGGGTAGCTTTGAGAAATAGACTCCCGCCAAACAGATAACAATGAACAGAAGTGGTACGCTTTTATCAAATAGAAACTTCTTGACACTATTAGATCTGTTAGTTTTATTTGTTTCATTAGTTTTGAACTCGCTAACTCCAGCCATTATACTACCCCCCCAGCTTTAGTAAGTGCATATAATATTATTCCGTTCTGTACTATCATTCTAATCACCTCTGATAGATTCCCTTCGGGAAATACCTGATTAGCTACCGGCAGAACAACCGTTAATAAACCCTGGAATAAAAAGGTCCCTATAAGTACATGGGATATTTTTATCTTTTTAGTCGAAGCTCCACCAATTAGAACTGCAGCAACAGCCGGGAAAGCCATATAGAGGGGAGCCAGATACAGCTGCATGTAACCAAAGCTTAGTGAATATACGATAATACCTACAGCACCTATGACCATCGACAAAATTGTCCCTAAGATTCTATTCTTGTCTACATCTATACCCGATGCAACAGCAAATTTCGGATTATCCCCTACCGCTTTTAAGGCAATTCCCTTTTTGCTTCTTGAGAAAAGCCAGACGAAAGTACAGCAGAGAAAAAAGAAGAGCAGTAGACCTGTGGGGATATAAACCTCCGCGACGCTAAAGCCCCATAACCTGTTAAGCACCTTTCCGAAGGTTGAATCCAGTGAAACTGTAACCCTTAGGCCCTGTC
>NMQN01000389.1 GCA_003575245.1 Candidatus Atribacteria bacterium 1244-E10-H5-B2
TATCCGGGGGAAGGGCCGAGATGACAGATTTGACATTTTCTTTTTACCTCATACTTTTTTTATATTTTAATACATATGTTTACTTTTGTCAATAAAATATCTTTAAAAAATCTACCCTATAAAATGGGAAACTCTACCTACAATTTTAAAATATCCCCTGCCTCCCCTTAGATAAAAGGTTATTAAAAAGAAGGGAGCAGGGCATGGCAAACTCGGACCAAAAGTTAAAATGGATCCGGATTGCCAGTAGTATTTAAAATCACCACCTTTTTTAATAAATTTTATTTTTATCTTTTCAATATTATGTGCTTTAAAAACTTTATTTAATATCTCCTGGTACCTTAAATCCCCCATAGGCTTCCCTGTTTTACATATTTACCACGACGATAATTAGGGTTATTTATACCAATATATTGTTTCAATTGACATTCTCTTGAATGATATTTTTGATTAGCTTTACTTGGAGTAACATAAAATTTTTTACCACATGTTTTACATATTCTTTCGATTTTAGGCCCTTTATGTGTTTCACTATTTGAACGACGGATTATATTAAATTTTATTAGCCAATTATATATTGGCCTTGAAGTAACTCCACATAATATGCCAATTTTAGCACCTGGTATTTCTTCAATAACATACTTCTGATACATCCAATCTCTATCTTCATATAGTTGGAGAATATGTTCTTTTTCATATTTTATATAATTCCATTTATATTGATAGCAAGATACAGAACAATCACCAATATATTCAAGAAAATCCTTAGTAGAGTTAGTAGTTATACCAATATTATTGGAAGCTTTCCACCTTGTAGCTTTAAATCCCAATTCATTTAATTGTTTTATTAAATATTCCACATCAGAAATTATAAATCCACAAGTAGCCAAACTAATATGTGGATTTCTATTTTTTCCATTTATTAAACATCCATCACCGATATACCATTGTCGGCAAGTTAACGGAGTTAATTTAATATCTTTAGGAATTATCTTTTTACCTTCGGGATACCATTTTTTATAAATTGGCAAAAGTTCTTCATAATCACAAGATTTATATGTATACAAAATATATTTATATTTATAATCCATAAATATCTTTCTTATTTTCCCTGACTGTTTTATCCCAAAAGGTTCTAAAGTATCTGAAATATAATTAATGTATTCAAAATGTTTGGAACTATAATTAACCCCAGCTGACCAATTATGCCTATTTCTTAAACAACCATCTCCTAATAATTCTCCATTTATCCATTCAATTGCTTCTTGAGATAAATCACAATTATTACCTTTCCTTATATGCATGCCTTCACCTGATGAACGAACTTGAATATTATATTTTTCAAGCCAACGTTTAATTGTTGACATCCCTACATTATATATACTTGCTATTTCTCGAATAGATTTTATTTCATTAATATATTTTTGCTCTAACCATATTTTATTTTTGTATTTTATAGCCAACTTATTTTTTAATTTACTTATGCTCATTTTATCTTTTGATTTTTCTGAATGATGTTTACCATAAAATGAATTTTCAATCCCAATTCGATGTATATCATACATTGGATTTTTCTTTCCAGCCTGTAAACCCTTTTGACATTCACTATAAGAACGAATTTTTATATTGTATCTTTTCAATCTTCTTCCTATACAACTACCACTAACTTTACATATTTTAGCAATTTCATAAGTTGATAATCCCTCTACAATATATTTCTGATATAGCCAATCTCTATTTTGATACAATTTAATCATTTTTTCACTCTCTTTTTATTCTAATTTGAACCAATCTAATCAATTTTAAACAAGTCCTCGAAGCAATCCACCAAAAAATATCCCCTGCCCCCTCTGAAAAAACGTTTATTCAAGAGGGCAGGGGACGGCAATCCGGAGATTATAAATTTTACTATGTATTCAAATTTGCCAGCCTACCAATGACCTTGGGATTGTACGGAATTATTCTCCTTGTGGCCCAAATTACCAACCCAGTAATATGTACATCACTACAGGAAACACGGGGTATAACTGCATCATATTCCCCTACTTTTTCTTCCCGTATAGCAGTACCGCAAAAGGCGCCGCCCCAGATACTTTTATGAACAAAGGGCTCATTTAATCCAATCAAACCCTTTGCATAGCGTTGCGCCAACCGTATCGAGGTACCTGTACCGCAAGGTGAAATGTCCGCTTGGGTATCTCCGAAGATGCATTGACCTAAATATTCCCCATCTGCTTCCGGATTGTTCTGGCAATAAAGTAATTGTTCCATGTAATTAATAGCAGGATTCAGTGGATGCTGCACCTTAATAACTTGATTCGCAGCAAATAATATTTTCCGGCTCAAATCCTTCATTCGCTGAATATTGCGGACGGTAATACCGAAACCAATCTGCGCGACATCCACTAAAGCAAAGAAATTTCCGCCAAAACCAATATCTACCGTTATAGTACCAGTTTCAGAAATCTCCAGCTTAACATCACGGCGATAGAGAAAAGCCGGAATGTTCTCAAGGGTAAGAAACTTGACCATGCCTTGTTGAATTTCCACAAAAACAGTAACTAAGCCGGCCGGTGTTTCAAAAACCACTTTGGTGGAAGGCTCAACAATAGTAATCATACCGGTTTCCGCCACCACTTTAGCCACGGCAAGAGTACCTGCACCACACATGGGTTGGTAGCCAAGAGAATCTATATAAAACAGTCCAAAATCTGCTTCCGGAACACATGGCTCTGTAAGTACAGCCCCTACCAAGG
>NMQN01000044.1 GCA_003575245.1 Candidatus Atribacteria bacterium 1244-E10-H5-B2
GAGAGAGGAATATTGCAGTCCGGAAATGGATCCGGAAGTTTGTAAAATGTTCATAGAGGGAGTAAAGCAATCTTATGGAGACAAAGCCAGCTTTAAATATTTTAGTGAAACAGAATTTAATCAATATAGTTTCGAAGTCCCCGATTTAGCGAAAGACCTGGTACAAAAAGAAATCGAGCTAATTGAAGAACATAAAGGCTGGGAGTATTCCCCATTATTTATTTATCAGGAAGATTATTCCCAATATGTCCCCCGAGGTCATTATGTTAAATCAGAAAAACTCAAAAATTACTTTAAAGCCTTAATGTGGTATGGAAGGATGACTGCTTTAATCGAAGGTTCTCCCCTTTTATACCCAGGAGAATCTATCTGCACAGGTGATGTAGGGGGAATTGTTTCTGAATATGATGCCCGAATTCAAACCCTACAGGCTTTTTTGCTGGCTAACCTATTTTCTCAGAGTCAAGACCTTCAGGAAAGATGGAACAGAATATATGCTATTACCTCTTTTCTGGTGGGATTCTCTGATGATTTAGGTCCAAACGAATATAGTGAGGTGTTAAAAAAATTATTTGAAGATGAAATGAATCCTCAAAAAATAGAGGAAAATTATTTAGAACTTAAAGAAACTATCTTAGATTTTCCTTATAATCCTAAAATTTACAGTGGATTGGGTGCTTGTGAATTGCTAATGCCCTGCCCTCCTCTTTCTGAGAAAGAAATCCAGGCTTTAAAATCACAGGCCAAAGAACTTCTGGGAAAAACCAAAGGATTTAGATTGATGGGTCAGAGATTCACTTTAGACTCCTGGTTTTTTTCCGAAATTGTTTCTCCTTATAGTGGAGAATACGAGGGACCAAAACCTCCTTTACCTACTGGAAAAAAGCCCTTTACTTTTACCTGGCATGATATTTATGCCGAATATAGAAAAGACCGCCCTTTCACCTGGGTTAAGACCGAAGTACAAGCCTGTCCTCCGCCAGCTACCAGAGAGGTTAGAGCTTTCCCGCGAGGATTAGATTTAATGGCTCTACTGGGCTCTGAAAGGGCTAAAGAAATTTTAGAAAGCTCAGGAGATACTCAATATTCAGATTATGAAAAGATATTTTCTGAATTAAAAAAAGAAGTAGATTCTTTCTCCAAAAGGGACTGGTCTAAAAATCTTTATTTGAATTGGCTTTATGTTTTAAAATCCTTATGGAATGAATTTGGTTATGGCTATCCTACTTTTATGCAAACCGAAGCCTGGCAAGACAAAGAATTAAATACTGCACTGGCCTCCTGGACTGAATTAAGACATGATACCCTTTTATATGTCAAACAGAGTTATACTATGGCCGAGCTGGGAGGAATCTTTGAACCTCCTCCGGTAGTCGGTTATGTAGAACCAGTACCCGAATTTTATGCCCGCCTTTTAGCTCTGACCAAGATAACTAACCAGGGATTTAAGAGTTTAATTCCTCAGGAAGAATTAGAAAAATTAATGATAGAGGCAGGTCTTGATAGATTTGCAGAAATATTAAGTAAATTGCTGGACATCTCTAAAAAAGAGTTGGAAAACATTCCGTTAAATGATAATGAGTATAATTTTATCGAAAACTTTGGCAGTATCTCTGAAGGTTTAATCAGCACTGTTTCGGGCGGAGAAGTCGACCCGGAGGTACTTAAAACAGTTTTAGTGGCTGATGTGCACACAGATGGTAATACTAAAAAAGTTTTAGAAGAGGGAGTGGGTTATATTAAAACTGCGGTGATAGCTTATAGGCTTCCTGAAGGCCACATACTATTAGGAGTGGGACCAACTTTTAGTTATTATGAATTCAAACAACCAATGGAAAATAGATTAACCGATAAGGCATGGAGAGAAATATTAGATTCTAACCCTCCACCAGAACCAGAATGGATAAAAAGCTTCTCTTGTAACAAATAATAAAACACAAAAATAGGGCAAATTAATAGTTTTCTTAATTATTAGCTTGCCCTATTTTACTTTTCATTTTTTTAATTTTTTCATATGTTACATAAACATTAACATGTTTCCTATATTTTTTTAGCCTACCCTTCTATAAATTAATAAATATTATCTGCTATGTCCGATCATAGGAACAAATCTTACTCCTATAATCCCTTTAGATTTAATTTTTCCTTCTATTTTTTCTATTTTCATTAGAGTTTGAACCATCCATATTCCGCCAACAGGTATTACTATTCGGCCCCCATCATCTTTAATCTGTTGAAGAAGGGATGGAGGTACGTGGTCAGGGGCACAGGTTACTATAATGGCATCATAAGGGGCATGTTCTTCCCAGCCACGGTAACCATCTCCAACCTTAAATTTGATATTTTGGTAACCTAATTCGTTTAGTAATTTTTCTGATTTTTTAGAAAGGCTTTCATATATCTCTATTGTATAAACTTCTTCTACAATTTCAGCTAAAACTGCTGCCTGATATCCAGAACCAGTTCCTATCTCTAAGACTTTTTCATCCCCTTTTAACTCTAATAGTTGAGTCATTAAAGCCACGATATAAGGCTGGGAAATAGTTTGGCCTTCACCGATAGAAAGGGGGTAATCATTATAAGCTGATTCTCTAATGCGTATGTCAACAAATTGGTGGCGGGGAACAGTGAGCATGGACTGTAAGACTTCTGGATCGAAGATGATTTAGGTCCAAACGAATATAGTGAGGTGTTAAAAAAATTATTTGAAGATGAAATGAATCCTCAAAAAATAGAGGAAAATTATTTAGAAC
>NMQN01000832.1 GCA_003575245.1 Candidatus Atribacteria bacterium 1244-E10-H5-B2
TGGTCAACACTTTTTTGAAAAGTAACATTTCCATTTTCTTTATTCATAATTAGTACCCCCGTGAAAACATTTTGCTATTTAGAGAAATACCGAGATAGTTTTAATGAAATTATTAAAGTTCTCTATTTTAACTTTGTTTAATTATACTTACAGGTTAATCTATTTGTCAAGAAATATTAGTTATCAATTACTCAAATAATAATATTTTAATGATTAAAAGTATAATTTAAAACCTAATAGTTAGAGTAAACTTTAATGGGGTAGTAAGATAAATAGAAGAATGGTGCTTTTTTTCTTACTTTATCCAATACCCAATACGAATTTTTTCTGATTCTCGGTTTCTATTATCTTTACGAGATACGATTCACGAGATACGAGATACGAAGTAATAGGTTAGTGTAAACTTTAGTGGGCAGTAAGAAAGAGGAAAGAATATTTATTACTTTTGTTTTCTATCTATTTTTCTCTAGTTTTTTCTTCACGCGATACTCGATACGCAATACGCGACGCGAAGTAATAGTCTTATTTTGACAGAAATAAAGGAGCATGCTATAATTTATTTGGTTTTCAGAGAATCAGGGGAACAACTTAAGAGTTTGAAGATTTAGTATTTGGGTAAATAAATTTATTAGAGTTATAAATATCAAATTAAAAAAAAATTTAAGATATTATTTATAAAATACAATTTGTGAAATATAAAAAAGGGGAGGTGATATTTCTATACTTTTTTATAAATAAAATAGCGCATAGAAGGAGGAAATAACTATGCCGGCAAAAAGAATTTTAAAAATCATATTTATTATTGTTGGCGCAGTGATAGGCTATGAGGCATATAATGTATTCTATTTTATTCCTGACTTATATATTTATTATAATATTTTATTCAAGATTTTAGCAATAGTTGGAGGAGGAACAGTTGGTTTTTTGTTCTCCTTTTTATTTAATACCAAAATCCAACGTTTATTTTCAGAAATTATTTACCATTTACAAAAAATACCCACTCAAAACTTTGCTGCTGCCACAATTGGATTAATTATTGGTCTTATTATTGCAAATTTGTTAGCCTATTCACTCTCATTTATTCCCATAATTGGTTCCTATCTTCCCATTATATTAAGCGTAATACTGGGAGCTTTAGGAATAAATATAGGAATTAACAAAAAAGATGAAATATTTAATTTTTTTGGGTATTTTAGAAATATTAATAAAGTAAGAAGAAAAGAAAATAGTAAGCATTTTGTCCATCCCAAGATCTTAGATACGAGTGTAATTATCGATGGTCGTATTTTAGACATTTGTCAAACAGAATTTTTAGAGGGTGAACTTATAATTCCCCGTTTTGTTTTATCTGAGCTTCAGCATATTGCCGACTCTTCAGATTCTTTAAAAAGGAAACGAGGGCGCCGAGGTTTAGATATACTTAATAAAATAACTAAAATCAGAAAGAATAAGATAAAAATTGTTGGCAAAGACTACAATGAACCCAAAGAGGTTGATGCCAAGATAATTAGACTTGCCAAAGAGATTAAAGCAAAAGTAATAACCAACGATTATAATTTGAATAAAGTTGCCCAGCTTGAGGGTATTCCTGTTTTAAATATCAATGATTTATCTAATGCTCTGAAGGCGGTTATCTTACCTGGCGAGGAAATGAATACACAAATAATAAAAGAAGGCAAAGAACCAGAGCAGGGGATTGCTTATCTTGAGGACGGTACCATGATAGTAGTGGAAGATGGACACAAATATATTGGGAAAAAAGTGAATATTTTAGTTACCAGTATTTTACAAACTCCCGCAGGTAGGATGATCTTTGGTAGGGTAAAAAGTGTAATGAATAGAAAATCTAATGAATACAAAAATATAGTTAGATTGTCTTCGAGAAAATAAAGGATAGAGTACGGCGCTTAGCGTAGAGAGAAAAAACTAAAAACGAAAAGCGAAAAACTAAAAACCATGATTAAAAATTTAAAACTTTTTCTTAGTTTTTAGCTTTAAATTTTGGCTTTGCGCTATAAAAAAGATACGCTAAAAGCAAGAGAGGAAATAAAAATATGTCATTGAAGATATATAATACTTTAACCCGAAAAAAGGAAGAGTTCGTCCCCTTAAAAAGCGGAGAAGTAGGGATGTATGTTTGTGGACCTACGGTTTACAATTACATTCATATAGGAAATGCTCGACCCTTTATAATCTTTGAAGTGGTTAGAAGGTTTTTAAAATTTAAGGGTTATAGGGTAAAATACATACAAAATTTAACTGATATAGATGATAAAATGATAAATAAAGCAAAAGAATTAAAGATCACAGTCTCGGAATTAGCAGAAAAATTTATTCAAGAGTATTTTATTGATGTTGATTCACTTAATATAGAGAGAGCGGATGTTCATCCTCGAGCAACAGAACATATCAAGGAGATAATAGAGCTGGCAAAAGGATTAGAAAAAAAAGGGTATGCTTACGAAATAGACGGTGATGTGTTTTTCGATGTATCTAAATTTAAAGGTTATGGAAAACTTTCTGGTCAAAATATCGAAGAATTAAAAGCAGGAGCACGAGTAGAAGTAGATGAAAGAAAGAAGGAATCTATAGATTTTGCCTTATGGAAAAGGGCGAAGGAAGGAGAACCCTCCTGGGAGAGCCCCTGGGGGAAGGGAAGGCCCGGTTGGCACATTGAATGTTCAGCTATGTCGATGAAATATTTAGGAGAAAGTTTTGATATACATACCGGGGGTTCAGATTTAGTCTTTC
>NMQN01000063.1 GCA_003575245.1 Candidatus Atribacteria bacterium 1244-E10-H5-B2
ACCTGGAAGGAGTAAAGGCTAAAAAGGAATTGAAGGAAAGAAGGCAAAATAGATCTTATTGGCTAAAGAGGCCCCGGAATAAATTATTTACTGCTAAAAGAGATTATGCAATTCTGAATTTATTTTATTCTTCAGGAATCAGATTAAAAGAATTGGTTAATTTAGATGTAAAAGATCTCGATTTTAAAAGGGCAATTGCAAAGGTCCTGGGTAAAGGTAATCGGGAACGCGAGGCCACATTAACCAACGAAACAATTAAGATATTGCAGAATTATTTAAAGGCCCGGCAGGTTTGGAAAGGCAATAAAAGCAGGGCTTTATTTCTGAGCAGGACCGGCTCCCGAATAACCAAAATGAATATACAAAGGAATATTGAAAGATACGGAATAGAAGCAGGGATCGATAAAAAAATTACTCCACATATGCTAAGGCACTCGATTGCTACACATTTTTTAGATGCCGGAATGGATATCCGGAGAATTCAGGGCTTCCTGGGCCATAAAAGCCTGGCCTCTACTCAGATCTACACTTCATTAGTAAGCGATAAACAGAAAGAGGAGATTAACCGGTTACATCCACAGAATAAAATAAAGGCAAAATTAATCTAAAACCTTTGTAACTGTTATAAACAAAGGCTTTGCGTGATTTTAGAATATGTCTATATATCGATTATATGAAGGAATTTTAAAGGGGTGCTTATGATTATACCTATAGGTCTATTTGACCCCTCTTAAAAGCGAAATTTGAAGGTTTTATTTTAGCGAGGTGGTTAGTTAGTACTAACTATTCACTATTCGCTAACGACTAATCGAAAGCGTTAGTATATCGTATCTCGTATATAGTGAATCGTATCGCGTATTGCGTACGCGTTTATCGCGTGAAGAATTAGTTAGCCGGTTAGTTAGTTAATATCATCCCCACGAAAACGGGAATTAACTCGTTAGTCAATTAGTTAGTATATATCAGTTAGTATATAGCAGGACAGGCGTCTCGCCTGTACCTATGGGTTTGATTTATCGAACTCTCCCCAGGGGGAGAATGATATTTAAAAAATAGAACGGCTTTCTAAAAATTAAAAGGTGGTGAATTATGGCCAGGGCAAACTTAATAAAATTAAAGACTTTAAAACGAACTAAGAATTTTTATATATGGGAATTAAAAAGAAAAGAAAGTTTAACCGAAAGCGAAAAATCTAAATATTTGGTGGCCTTAAAATCAATTAATAAAATCATTCAGGAAAAAGAGAACTCCGGAGAAAAAGAAAAGCATATGGTTACATTTTAAAAAAAAGAGGTGATGATTTATGCCTTACGTTAAAAAAAGAGCTCCGGATACTTACCGGGGTAATACTCCAGAATCAGAGGCCAGGCGTATGGCCAATTTAAAACGAGGGGATAGAGAAAAAACTCCGGAAGAAGCTAAAGCAGAGGCGATTAAATATCGAGAGGCTAAGAAGAAACTACAAAAAATAAATATAATCGAGTTTGCGACTAATCCCGATTATTTAGGCCTATCCTTTGAAAAGAGGCCAGTCCAGTTAATTATTCTGAAAGCCTTATATGGCTTACCGCTTGACAAAAAAGAATTAAAAATATTTAAGATCCTGACTAAAGGCAAAGGGAAATATATTCCCGGAAGGGAAAAATTGGAACTGATTGCCTGCCTGGGCGCCAGGGCCGGAAAATCTTTTCTTGTTAGTATTTGTGCTTTATACGAGGCTACCAGGGATAAGTGGAAAAAAGAGCTTTCTAAAGGTGAGAATCCCTATATAGTGATCATAGCGACCCGGGAATTACAGGCTAAGCAGATTATCGGAAAAAACTGTCTGAGGATGTTAAGAAATTCCCCGGTATTAAAGCGATTAGAGAAGAAGTCAACCGATCTCGGATTGACCCTTAAAAATGGTGTAGAAATTATCGCAAGTCCTTGCACTACAACCGCGCTAAGGGGAATTCCTATCGCGGTTTTGATAATGGATGAAATTGCATTTTTCAAACTCGAGGGGAAAAATCAGGATGAAGAAATTTTTAATAGTTTAGTCCCTCGACAATCCCAATTTGAATTTTATAAAACTTTTTTAATCTCTACCGCCGGAGCTCGACAGGGATTATTTTTTAAAGAATTTGATAGGGGATTTAGGGTCAAGGACCGCTTGACAATACAAGCAAATACCCGTTTTATCAATCCCGAAATACCACAAAAATTTTTAAATAAAGAAAAGGCCAGGAATATCAATAATTGGAAACGGGAATTTCAGGCCGAATTTAGCGAAAAACTGGAAGCCTTTTTCAGTTTTGAACTAATACAAAAACCTTTTATCCTGGGCGGAGATCTACCATATAAATCAGGATATAACTATTCCCTGGGCCTGGACCAATCCGGGCTTAGTGGCCGGGATCGCTTTGCTTTGGCCATATCCCATAAGGAAGGGGATATAGCGATTGTTGATGTTGTTAGATCCTGGGAAACAAAGGACCTGGATATTATCTTAAATGATATCGAAATACTTGCTAAAACCTATTATTTGAATAAGGCCTCAATTGATAAATATTCAAAGGGATACGTTGAAAATTCCTTTAAAAAGATAGGTTTGGAAATCCTGATCAGGCCTTCTCTATCGGTTGTATTTGTCAATTTAAAATCTAAAATGATTCAAGATAGATTGCAATTACCGGACCGGCCGGACCTGAAAGATGGTTTAAAAAATACTATCGCTGTTTATGGTAGATCGAATCAATTAACTATCTA
>NMQN01000547.1 GCA_003575245.1 Candidatus Atribacteria bacterium 1244-E10-H5-B2
CAAACTATAATCTTTGCGCGGAGCCGTCTGACTACCGAAGTCCTGACCAGTTATTTAAAAGATTTTTTAGCTAAAACGGGGAGGTCCAAGGATATGGTTAGAGGTTATAGGGGAGGTTATTTGCCTAATTTAAGACGTGAAATAGAAAAGGGTTTAAAAGATGGGGAGATAAAAGGAGTAGTAAGTACCAATGCCCTGGAGCTGGGTATAGATATCGGCCAACTTGATGCCTGTTTTATGGCCGGATACCCCGGAACCATATCCAGTACCTGGCAGCAGGCTGGAAGAGCAGGGCGCAGATCTAATAGTTCGATAGCTATATTAGTTGCTTCCAGTAATCCTTTAGACCAATTTGTAATAAATCATCCTGATTATTTCTTCGGAGAGTCACCGGAGAGTGCAGTTATCGACCCGGATAATTTGAGTATTTTGCTCAGTCATATCAGGTGTGCTTCTTTTGAATTACCCTTCGAAGAAGGAGAAGATTTCGGAACTAAAAAACTTCGGGATGTTCTGGAGTATTTAGAGAAGGAAGGTGTGCTTCATTGTGTGGAAAAGAAATGGTATTGGATGAGCGAAATCTATCCCACCGATGAGATAAGTCTACGCAGTGCCTCGGTAGATAATTTTGTAATTATCGATACCACTGTCCAACAAGAACAGGTTATCGGAGAAATGGATAAGGCAAGTGTACCCACACTTATTTATGAAGGGGCTATTTATCTTCACGAAGGTGAGCAATATGCTATTCACAGGCTGGATTATCAGAACCAAAAGGCCTATGCCGAAAAAGTTAAAGTTAATTATTACACCGATGCCCAAACCGAAACTAATATTAAGGTTTTAGATGTATTTGAGAAGCATGAAGAATCAAATATGGAACATGCCTTTGGGGAAGTAGCCATTACTACTGTTTCTACCTGTTATAAAAAGATAAAATTTTATACTCACGAGAATATCGGTTTTGGGGAAATATCTTTACCCCCTGAAGAGATGCGTACTACCGCTTATTGGCTTGCTTTGACTAATGATATTAGTGAATTGTTAGAGCTCCGGGAAAGTGAAAATACTTCTTTTAATTTAAGCAGCGGACTTTTAGCTCTATCAAACGTGCTTATAAATGTTGTCCCTTTATATGTAATGTGTGATCCTCAGGATGTAAGGGCAGTTTCGGAAGTGCGTTCCCCCTTTACTGGCAAGCCTACTATTTATATTTATGATAATTATCCCGGGGGAGTAGGATTTAGTGAGAAGATGTTTGAACTGCGCCGGCCTTTGTTGCAGGCAGCTCAAGAATTGATTCTTGGCTGTGGATGTGAAAAAGGCTGCCCCTCCTGTGTGGGGCCTATTGACGAAGTGGGCATAAAGGGAAAAGAGAGTGCTCTTTTAATTTTAAGGGAGGCTTTGAGCTGATTATGGATGATATAAAAAGGCGACTGGAAAAGATTGCCCAGTTGAAGAAGAATATAGATAAAATCAACCAGTCACAAAAAGAGAAAGGTTTAAAGATCGTAGAAGCAGAAGTAAAGATAGAAGAAGTAGTATCAGGAAAATTTATCTCCACTCCTTTTGGGGATAGCTTTCTTCGGGAAAATTATTTTCCCCGAGATTATAGGTGCGGGGAGGTTGAACTTTTTCAAATTTTTCAATCTTCTGCCAAAACTATTTCCAGTTTAGCCAGAGATGATAGATTAAAAGAAATAGACATTAATAAGACCATTTTTTTGGATACCGAGACTACCGGATTGGCCGGAGGAGCAGGGACTTATATTTTTCTTGTGGGAGTAGGATATTTTGAAGGAAACCAATTTTGTGTTCGGCAATATTTTATGCGGGATTATAATGAAGAACGAGCCCTGTTATCAGCGCTAAATGATCTGCTCTCTAATTTTAAAGCAGTAGTTACTTATAATGGCAAGATCTTTGACCTTCCTTTAATGGAAAGCCGTTATATTATGTCCGGGATGAAGATGAGTTTAAAAGATCCTTACCATTTCGACCTTCTTTACCCCGCCCGTCGTCTGTGGAAGAGAAGGCTGGAGAGTTGTTCCTTATCTACAGTAGAAAGAGAGATACTAAAAGTTATCAGGGATGGTGATGTGCCGGGATATCTTATCCCGGAGATTTACTTTAGATATTTACGGACCAAAGATGCTCGGGCAATAAAGCAAGTCTTCGAACATAATTTACAGGATATCCTTTCTCTGGTAGCCCTGGTCAGCAGAATGTGTTTTCTGGTAGAAGATCCTTTGAATAATACCGAATACGGGATGGATATTTTTAGCATAGGTAAAATGTTTGATGAAGAGAAGAGATACGAGCAGAGCGCCCACTATTATGCTGAAGCTTTAAAACACAATTTAGCAGAGGAAGAGGTCTTGGAGATATTAAGATTGAGTTCTTTTGCTTACAAGAGACAGGGGAAATGGGAAGAAGCAGAAGAAATATGGAAAAAGATAATAGAAAGAAGCCAAGAGTATATCTATTATCCTTATGAAGAGTTAGCCAAATATTACGAACACTATTTAAAGGATTATCAAAAAGCAGAGACGGTAGTAGAAGAAGCCCTGAATATTGAAGAAAATATTTTTCAGAGAGAAAAATTGCAATATCGTTTAAATCGAATAAAAGGGAAACAAAAGTGCCTGGCACAAAAGGAGTAAGAGATGGAGAAGAAAAGTTATACAGTAAAGGATTGGCCGGATGAGGAAAGACCGAGAGAGAGGTTGGTTAAATATGGAGTAGA
>NMQN01000123.1 GCA_003575245.1 Candidatus Atribacteria bacterium 1244-E10-H5-B2
TATCTTTCTTTTATATATGATCACCTCAATTTTCTCTCCTCTTTTTTTTATAAGGAGCAGATTTTTAATCGGATTTTACCTGTCCCTTGTAGTAGATCAATTGGTACTATTTAATTTTGAGAACAGGAAAAGGGAAATTTTGATATAGGCAACCACCCCCCTATTATTTAATACTTAATAGAGTTTCATTTTACGGGTATTTTTTTGATGCCATTCTTTTATATCATCATGATATCCTTGCGTTAAATTAAAAAAGGGCCAAAAAAATTACCCGGGTTCCCGAGTTGTTAAATCCTCGAGTCTGCAACCTCTGCCAAAGACTCTTCTCAAAAAAGATTTTCATATTATCCCTACGTAAAGGACATGTTAAATGTTCATATTTCATAAAACCTCTTTCTAAAATCTTGATGGCTAATAACTATCACTCCTTTTGTCTGTGCGTAGCTTAGTAGTGCACGAGTATAGTCCATGGTTGGATCCTTTCGACAACAGGTCCAATCATGTTGACACACATTCCATACCAGATTTAATTGCTTAATTTTGTCTATCATATTTCGACCATAATCTAAGAACGCTTCCCTGTCCCATCCTTTGGCTCGAAAATACACGATATCCTGCCAGCCTTGTAAAGGAACCTCTAGTATGTCGGGAAATCCTTGTGGCTTATACGTAAAAGGTTGTATACTAATGGATAACGGGTTATAATCGTTTTCATTTCTTGAATAAGTTCGGGTAAATCGAATCCCTGCTTGGTGTAGGACCTCAAGGATATCGGGGCGATCCATTAACCCACGATAATAACCGTAGGGCCCACAAATTCCCGAGCAACTAATGTGAAGTTTTTCTTCAAAAACGCGGTTAGTATATACTACTTCCTCTCGAATCTTTTCCAAAGAGACTCCCTTAAAGATTGTTATTTGTTTACCATCATCTTCAACCACAGTCTTCAAACGTTGATGAGAATACGTATGTTGCTGAAGATCAAATAACTCAGATCTTGCAAGACCTTGAAGAGCTTTAAGGATATGTGGTTCTTCCAGTAATCGACCACAGATGAATAAGGTACATGGAGCACTTAACTCCTCATGGACACAGCACATTTGAGACAGAAACTGAAGTGTGACCTCCCAATCTAAATCCTTTTTCAGATAAGGATCCAAGTAATTTTCTACATCATATCCCATAAGTAGATATGCCAAAATTATCACCTCCTTTCATTTACATCCCTTTATTTGACCGCTCCACTGGTTATCCCGCTAATGATATAACGCTGCAGAAAAATGAAAGTGATCATCAGTGGAAAAACGGAAATCATCGTTACTGCCAGGACGGCGTTCCAGTTAACGCTGTATGCTTGGAAGAGCCCTGCAAGCCCCACACTGATAGGTGCATTTTCTGCTCCTCTGGTCAGGATCAAAGCGAACATAAACTCGTTCCAAGCTTTCAGGAAAGCCATTATACCTATTGCAATAACTCCCGCACGTGACAACGGTGCTACAACAAAGAAAAGTGCTTTTAACCGGGTGCATCCATCTACCATGGCCGCTTCCTCAATTTCCACGGGAATGGAATCAAAATAGCTCTTGAGTAGCCAGATAGCAAGTGGAAGAACGAATGCGCAGTTTATTATCACTAAGACAAGATAAGTATCATATAAATTTAATATTCTCGCTAATCTGAAGTAGGGAATCATCAAAACTACTCCTGGAAACATCTGCAAGGCCAAGATGCCCAGCATGAGGAGGCGCTTTCCGGGAAGTTTGAACCGAGAGAAACCATAACCGGCTAAAGAGCCGAGAGTTACACAGATAAAGGTCGCGAGAATGGAAATGACACAAGAATTGAAGAAGTAGCGTAAATATTTTTTCTGGGAAAGGACGAAGATGTATGCTTCAACAATCCAAGTACGAGGGAACACAGACGGCGGATAGGTAAATATCTCCCGATTAAGCTTGAAGGAGACCAGCACGGCGAATAGAATTGGGAAGAGAAATAAGACGGTAACAATAGCTACCAATCCATATAAGATAAAACATCCGAGTAGCCTTTTCTTTACCCTCATGGTTGAAACTCCCATCTCTTGGAATAAAAAATTACATATATAAACAAAAATATAGATATGAAAAGTGCTATGATAACACTTATAGCTGAAGCATAGCCGAATTTATAAGGGACCAATCCCTTCTCATAAAGGAAAAAACTGATGAGGTAAGTACTACGCAAAGGTCCCCCTTTGGTCATTATCCACACAAGGTCAAAATGAATAAATGTAGTGATAAAGTCGATAATAATGATAGTCATCATTAAAGATCGCATCTGAGGGAGAGTGATGTGCAAAAATGATTGAAGCCAGTTAGCCCCATCCACCTTAGCAGCATCATAAATAGATTTAGGGATAGATTGCAATCCACCAAGAAGTAATATCATATAAAGGGGATAAAAATTCCAGGCGTTGACGAGTAGCACGGAGAACATGGCTATCCCTGGATCACTAAGAAAACCTATGCGTGTGTGGAGGACCTGCTGGGTGAGATAAGGTAGAAGTCCGAGGGGATGGTAAAGGATACCCCAGAGCAATGCAGCTGCCGGTGGGGAAAAAATATAGGGAAGGATCAGAACACTCCGAAAGAAACTTCTCACCCTAACACTATGCCATTGTGCATTTAACAACAAGGCTAATGCCCATCCGATTATGAGATGGAGTATAAGTGTGGCAATGGTAAAGATAAAAGTAGTCTTTATGC
>NMQN01000090.1 GCA_003575245.1 Candidatus Atribacteria bacterium 1244-E10-H5-B2
TTTGCTCCGCTTCCTATAGTTTTCCCTTCTACTAATCCGGATAATATCTCAACTCGATCCTGTTCAATCTTCATCCTCTCTCCTGCCAGGACCGGGATAATCAAAATACTAAAAAAGATGGGGGCAAGGATTAATATTTTAAATTATCAGATAAAATCGAATGAACCCCAAGCTGATTTAAAGATAGAATATTCAGATTTAAAGAGTATAGAGATTAGAAAAGAAGAGGTACCTTTATTAATTGATGAATTACCCCTTGTTGCTGTGGTGGCAACTCAGGCGCAGGGTAAAACAGTAGTAAGCGGAGCAAAAGAATTAAGGATAAAAGAGACTGATCGTATAAAAGCAATAGTAAATGAATTAAAAAAAATGGGTGCAGATATTGAAGAGAAAGAGGATGGTTTTATAGTAACTGGCCCATCCAGGCTAAAGGGGGCAGTCTGTGAAAGTTATAATGACCACCGAATCGCTATGTCTTTAGTAGTAGCTGCTCTGTTGGCCGAAGGTAAAACTATGATTAGAAATTCAGAATGTATAGATATATCTTTTCCCTGCTTTGAAAAAACTCTACAAAAATTAATTTATTTTTAATTTGTCATTGCGAGTGTAGTGAAGCAATCTCTATAAAGGATTAAAGTGGAGGTGTGAACCTAAATGAAAAGAGAAATTAACGGAAAGACCAAAATAATCGGGGTAATCGGCAAAAACATAGAAAATAGTCTTTCCCCACTTATTCACAATCAAATAATACTTAAATATTCTTTAAATTTTTGCTATTTACCCTTTAAAGTAACGGAAAATGATTTAAATCAAGCCATTCAAGGGATAAAAGCCCTGAATATAAAAGGTGTAAACATCACTTTCCCTTACAAAGAGAAGGTAATTGAATTTTTAGACGAAGTGGAAGAATCTGCCCGAAGAATTAGAGCAGTAAATACTATTGTCAACAATAAAGGAATTCTCACCGGTTACAATACTGATGTAATTGGCTTTAAGAAAAGCCTGCAGGAAGATAGAAAATTTGTCATAAAAGAAAAAAAAGCAGTTATTTTGGGGGCAGGGGGAGCTGCCCGAGCAGTAGTTTATGCCCTCTTGGAGGAAGAGATAGAAGAAATATGTATTTTTAATCGAACTTTGGAAAAAGCAAAGAAGATTAAACAAAATCTTTCGTCCTTTTTTCCTAAAAGCCATATTAGAGTATTCCCTTTAGAGAAAGAGGATTTAAAAGATAAAATAGAGAAGTCCCATCTTTTAGTTAATGCCACCTCTTTGGGAATGCCACCCCGGGTTGATAATACCCCTTTGCCTGATGAAAAATTATTTCACCCTAATCTCTTAGTCTATGACCTTATCTATCACCCAGTCAGGACTCTTTTTCTGAGGCAGGCTGAGAGGGCAGGAGCAAAAATAATTAATGGCTTACCGATGTTAGTTTATCAAGGTATAGAGAGTTTCTATCTCTGGACTGGCCTTAAGCCAGAAGGGGAGGAAGTATTAGAAATAATTAAAAGGAGCGTTTAGGTTGCTTAGAAGCCGAAAAGAAAGGAGAAAAAGGAAAAATGCTAAGATTTCTTGATGCAGGAGAATCTCATGGGAAATGTCTAGTGGGAATAGTAGAAGGATTGCCGGCAGGTCTTTGCTTAAAAGAAGAAAAAATCAATCTTGATCTAAAAAGACGTCAAGGGGGGTATGGCAGAGGAGAGAGGATGAAGATTGAACAGGATCGAGTTGAGATATTATCCGGATTAGTAGAAGGGAAAACTATAGGAAGCCCGCTTGGCTTAATGATAAAAAATAAAGACTGGGAGAATTGGCAAGATAAAAAATATCCCTCTTTAACTATTCCTCGACCAGGGCATGCCGATTTTGCAGGTGCTATCAAATATGGATTTAAAGATGTAAGGAAAGTTTTAGAAAGAGCCAGTGCTCGACAGACTGCCATGAGGGTGGCTATAGGCTCAGCAGCTCAACAATTTTTGGAAGAATTTGATTTAAATATTTATAGTTATGTATTAAGGATTGGGCAGGTTAAGGCCCGGAGGATTACTTCTTTCAATTCAAAGATTAAAACTGAGATTAACAAATCACCAGTATATTGTATAGATGGAATAGCATCAATTGGAATGTGTAGAGAGATAGATCGAGCTCAAGAGAAAGGAGATACTTTAGGCGGGATATTTGAGGTGGTAATTACTGGTGTTCCCGTTGGTTTGGGAAGTTACGTTCAATGGGATAGGCGTCTGGATGCTCGCTTGGCTTCAGCTCTGATGAGTATACCAGGGATAAAGGCGGTAGAAATAGGTGAAGGGGTAGAGGCCTCGGAGAAAAAAGGTTCAGATGTCCATGATGAAATTTCTATTCGCGAAAAATCAGAAAAAAATTCTTCAAGATATTATCGAAAGACTAATCGCGCTGGTGGCATAGAAGGTGGAGTTACCAATGGAGAAGAAGTAGTAATTAGAGCTTACCTTAAACCCATACCTACTCTAATTAATCCCCTTCATTCTGTTGATTTTGCTACTAAAAAAGAGACAAAAGCAATCTATCAAAGGTCTGATATATGTGTAATTCCAGCTGCCAGTGTAGTGGGAGAAGCAGTAGCAGCCTGGGAAATAGCAGCAGTTTTTCTGGAAAAATTTGGCGGGGATTCATTGGTCGAAATTAAAGAAAATTATGAAAATTATAAGGAGTTACTCCGGAAGAAATGAGAAAAAATATTGTTATTACCGGATTTATGGGGAC
>NMQN01000550.1 GCA_003575245.1 Candidatus Atribacteria bacterium 1244-E10-H5-B2
GACTTGCGGATACTTCGAAACTGCCCAATAATAAGCATCGTATTCAAATTTTAGATCCTGCTGTTGGAACAGGAACATTTATCAGCGCCACCATCCGTACCATATACGAACGTCTTAAAAAGCAGGGACAAGTTGGGCGATGGCCATCCTATGTACATAATGATCTTTTACCGCGCTTACACGGTTTCGAGCTAATGATGGCACCATATACTATCGCACATCTCAAGTTGAGCTTGGCTTTCGAACAATCCGGATTTTGGAAATTTCATAGACGATTAGGTATTTACCTCACAAACTCTCTTGAAAAAAGTGAAGCGCAACAAAATCTCATTTGGCTTTGCCGAAAGTATTGCAGAGGAAGCCAGAGAAGCTGATAAGATTAAAAGAGAAATACCTATTATGGTTGTTATAGGGAATCCGCCGTATAGCGTTAGTTCTTCTAATAAAGGCGAATGGATACAAAATCTAATCAAAGATTACAAAACAGGGCTCAATGAAAGAAATATACAACCACTTTCAGATGATTACATTAAATTTATTCGGTTTGCCGAACATTTTATTGAAAAAAATAAAAGCGGCATCGTGGCAATGATCACCAATAATTCATTCTTAGACGGAAGAATACATAGACAAATGCGCAAGCACCTACTTGAGACTTTTGACAAAATTTATATCCTCGATCTTCACGGTAATTCAAAGAAAAAAGAGAAAGTACCGGACGGCGGCAAAGATGAAAATGTTTTTAACATCATGCAGGGCGTTTCGATTTCTATATTCGTACGCAAAACAGACAAAAAGAAGGCTCTCGGTATAGTTCATCACGCTGAAATCTATGGTAAAAGGGAAGATAAATTCAAAACGCTTAGTGAATGTAATTTGGAAACAATGAAATGGAAGAATGTCGATATTTCTGAGTCCTATTACTTTTTTGTTCCGAAAGACTTCAAAGGGAATGACGAGTATGAAAAAGGATTTAAGGTGGATGAATTGTTTAATAAATGGGCATCAGGAATTGCAACCGGCCAGGATAATTTAGTCGTTCAATTTACTATTGGAGAGGTAAAAAAGGTTCTCGAATCTTTCGATAGATTTTCTGAGGAAGAAATAGCGAATAAATATAATGTGAGTATACAAAAAGTAAAATCGGTTAAAAAAGATTTGCCTAATGTCATTGGAGAGTATACACCTTTTTTGTATAGGCCGTTTGACTTGCGCTATATGCTGTATTCTCCAAATAGCGAGGGTGTTTTACAGAGACCAAGGCCAAAAGTTATGAACCACCTCATACGTCCCAATATTGCTTTGGTAACAAAAATTGGGCAGGATTTCGATTCTGCGCCAGCACTTGTTGCTTCTCATCCCATAGATAGAAGATTTTATTCTAGACCTGGTGTACAAGGAGCAGATTACATTTTTCCTCTTTATTTATATACTGTAAACAGCTCACGTATCCCGAATCTCAAAAAAGAAATCGTTGATGAAATAGAAAAAATTGTCGGCAAAGTTTCACCTGAAAATATTTTTGATTACATTTACGCCGCTCTTCATTCACCAAACTACCGTGAAAAATACAAAGAATTTCTCAAAATTGATTTTCCGCGCGTGCCGTATCCGAAAGATACTAAAACTTTCAAAAAAATGGTGGCGTTTGGAACAGAATTGCGCTCTTTACATCTCCTTGAATCGCCAAAGGTAAATCAATTTATAACAACTTATCCCATCGCTGGTTCTGATACCGTTGAAAAATTAGCTTATAAAAACGGAAAAGTATTTATCAACGCCGAGCAATACTTCGGCAATGTTCCCGAAGTAACATGGAATTTTTATATCGGTGGTTATCAACCAGCACGAAAGTGGCTGAAAGACCGCAAGGGGCATGCTTTAACGAATACGGATATCGAACACTATCAGAAAATAATTGTAGCACTAGCTGAAACTAATAGAATTATGAAAGAAATAGATAGTAATATTTAATTATGAGAAAGCATTTAAATATAAATAAACCATCACATACAGAAGTTGAAAAATATCTCTAACTCTGGAATTCTCTTTAAAATTACACCTTAGAATAAATAGGGCCACATCCCATTCTTAGACAATTAATATTTTACTTTTAAAATAGATAGATAGGAAGGCGTGCCTATTTTAATTAAAAAAATTGAAGGGAAAAAGGAAAAGTGATATTGCAAGACCCCATAAGGGCTTTTAGCGGGTGGGCTCAGCAAGAAGATAAAGCAGGTAGAGTATTAACCCTTGGATGGTCGAAGATCAACCTTTGGATAAAAAGGAGGATAAGGGGTCAAATATTGAGGCTTAATCTCAAATATTATCAAGTTTAAGGAGAAGATGTGTCTATAGAAGATTTATTTCATATAACGATAGGTTCATATCCTACGGATAAATATTATTTTAAAAACGAACTTAATTTAATAAAAGTATCTTTACTTTATGCTGATAAAGCGAAACTTTGCAGTTTAGCTTCCTCTTATATTATTACTCTTTTTGGTTTTACTTCATTGCACGAAGATCAAAAAATCGATTTGATGGAAAAATTATTGCCAGATTTATCTTTTTCACAAGAAGATCTTTTTGCATTAAAAATCGGGTTGAAAAGATATCGAGAGTTAAGAAGAAAAAAGATAAGAAATAAAGAGGAATTATTATTCTTAATTCAAATAAAGAATGTACTTATTGAGGCATGGGAAAAATTTAAAGATACAATAGAACAAATTCGTTTA
>NMQN01000345.1 GCA_003575245.1 Candidatus Atribacteria bacterium 1244-E10-H5-B2
AAAATTTTTATGTTTGAGGGGGGGGGTGGTGTATGCAAAAAATAATATAGTTTGTTTTTAAACATTATTTATGAATATTAAAAAAGGAGGTTAATGTAATGTTTAGAAAAATTCGTATTATCTCATTGGTTGCGGTAATTTGCATAATAGCTTTACTACTTGTAGGAAGTGGGGCCTCAGCTCAGGAAGACAAATTTCCGGACCGCCCTATAACTTTAATTGTAAACTACGGTGGTGGAGGTAGTACTGATCTGAGTGCAAGGGCTCTAGCAAATGCTGCAGAAAAATATTTAGGCACAAGTATTACTGTGGTTAATAAATCGGGTGGAGGTGGAGTAGTCGGAATCATAGAGTTACAAAATGCTAAAAACGATGGTTATACTATCGGAAGCTTGACATACTCTCCAATGGCTATAACTCCGCTTACGCAGGAGGTTCCATATACCGTAGATGATTTTGATTATATCTTAGCCCATGGAGGATATCTCTATGGTATTGCGGTTAGAGAAGATTCGCCTTACAAAACAATTAAAGATTTAGTTGAAGCGGCTAGAAATAATCCGGGCTTAGCATACAGCTCGAGCTCACTTACAAATATAATACCCATGTTCGCGCTTGAAGAAGTTGAAGATGTAAAATTTACATATGTGCCGTTTTCATCTGGTACCGAAGCTGTTGCCGCCTTGTTAGGAGGGCATGTTGAAGCTACGGCCCAAAATCCTTCAGAACTTGTATCTCCTTTAAAAACCGGTGAAGCAAGACTGTTGGCTTCGACAAGTAATGTACGATGGGATATTGCGCCGGATGTTCTAACTTTAAAAGAATTGGGATACGATATTGAAACCGGTTCATGGATGGGTTTGGGCGTTCCAGCCGGGGTTCCCCAAAACCGGTTACAGATACTGCAAGAGGCGTTTGAAAAAGCGGCGAAGGATTCAAAATTCCAGGAAATATTGAAAAGAATGGGAATAGCTCGTGTTTATTTAAATGGAGATGAATACAAGAAACTTATTATTGAAGGTTCAAAAAAAATGGAACCATTAATTAATGAATTAGGCCTTAATAAATAAGTATCGGCAAAGCCCCTTTGATGGTAGTTTTTATTTTTAGATATACTAATAAATTAAAGGGGCTTTTGCTTTTATAACTATCAAGTAATCCAAATATCATAAATGGAGGTAATAATAATGAAAGCTGTTGTTAAATCTAAAGCAGAAGCTGGATTGGATTTAATGGATATAGAGGTTCCAGGACTAAGGCCAGGCGAAGTACTTGTAAAAGTTTCGGCGGTAGGTATTTGTGGAAGTGATATTCATGTTTATGAATGGACATCGGGTTATGAATGGCTTATACCATATTTGCCGACAGTGCTCGGACATGAATTTTGCGGAACTATTGTGGAGTTAGGAGTAGGGGTAAAAGATTTTGAAGTTAGCAATAAGGTAGTTTGTATGCCAGGATTGCCTTGTATGAATTGCAAATATTGTCAGCGTGGAGAACACAATCGATGTATAAAGCGAAAAAGCATCGGTCTTCACGAGTGGGGCGCATTCGCAGAGTATGTTGCAATACCGGCAACAAATTGCCTTCTATTGGATGAGAATATAAGTAGCGAAGTTGCAGCGTTGGCCGAACCATTGGCCGTAGTAGTCAATGCGATAGAGATATCGAAGTTAACAATAGTCGAGAATGTTGCAGTCATGGGGCCAGGTCCTATAGGTTTAATGGTGACTCTATTAGCCAAGCGGGCAGGAGCTTCAAGAGTAATCCTTATCGGAACGAAGTCGGATAGAAAACGCTTGGAAGTTGGAAAAGCTTTTGGAGCAGATACAATAATAGAAGTTGAAGAACAGGACCCTGTCAATGCAATAATGAATATGACGCGAGGGTTAGGTGTCGATCATGTTTTTGAGGCCAGCGGTGCAAGCCAATCTATCAAAAATGGAATTAAAATGGTTTGCAAAGGAGGAACCATGACTATTATTGGCATTCATAGTTTGCCTGTAGAAATAGATATTAACACGATAGTCAGGCAGGAAAAATGTATTTTGGGTTCATATGGCTCTTCTGCTAAGACGTGGCAGAAAGTAATTCCAATTTTATATGATTCGCAAGAAATGCTGAAAAACTTAATAACCCACCGTGTACAACTGGATAATATATTACAGGGATTTAAGCTGGCTAAAAGTTCTGAAGCGATAAAAGTTCTAGTATTATCATAATAATAAAGAAGTATAGCACAAAGTAGATGTTTTTTTGGAAAACTACGACATAGCAAGTAATAGGCGTAGAATTCGTATACATCTTAAAAAACCTCGGAGCAGAAGTCACAATTATAGAGCTATTGGATCAGATACCGCTAATGGCAGGTGAAAAAATAACCGAAGAAGTAACAAAAAGCTGGAGGGACTTGGGATAAAAATAAACACCGAGCAAAAGCAACGCGCATAGAAGGCAGTAAAATATCCTGCGAAAAAGATGGGAAAGAAGAAATATGTGAAGCCGATAAAATCCTCATATCGGTAGGACGGGTGCCGAACACCGAAAGATTAAAAATAGAGGCAGTCGGCTAAAGACCTAAAGAAGAACCAGAGCAGTAGACAAGCATATGCAGACGAATATACCTTAATTATCTATGCCATATGAGCCCTAAACGGGGGGTTATTAAGTTTTTCAGCATTTCTTGCGAATCATATAAAATTGGAATTACTTTCTGCCACGTCTTAGCAGAAGAGCCA
>NMQN01000607.1 GCA_003575245.1 Candidatus Atribacteria bacterium 1244-E10-H5-B2
TATTAGTAGCGTAACACTGAGTTACATAATAATCCGGTGCCTCTGAAAATAGTATATCTTCTGGACTTAAAGTTAATACAGATTGTTTTTTATTTCCTTCACCACAACCCGATAAAAATATAACTAATATTAGGAATAAGACTACCAAAAAATACTTCCTTTTCATTTCTTAAATTCCTCCTTTTTATATTTTTTTAAATTGGATCACCCAGTAACCCAATCGTAAGTTATAGAGCAATTACCATATCTTACGGATTAACCGCCTGCCTATCACCTTATTTTTTACCCTCCTGGCTATCTTCTTCGGATCATCAGAAGCCACCTTTGAAACATCGTTAGCTTTCCTTGCCAGGTTATAATCTTAATGGAAGGAGATTTCCCAGTCCCTGTTTATTTCTTTAAAACAGCGTGTCCACTATTAGGATCATAAGAACCTTTTCCTCTTTTTAATCCACTACGGCCACAATCCGGACACTTGTATTTTTCGAGGTCAAAGCCTCTTTTCCCTACGATTGCCTGACCTGTCCAATTACACACCTTACAGAAGACTTTAATATTTATATCGTTCGCCCCCCTATATTTATTTAATAACTTGCTCAAAATACCCTTAAAACGTTCTCTGGTAGTCTTATTAGCGTTTTTTTGCCCTTCAATAGTGGATATTAACCCCTTTTCTCAGCCTTCAAACCCACAAGATAGACTAAAGTTATGCGATATAAGACTTTCGCTAAAAATAAAAGCTAATATAAAGCCTTTTAAGTCCCCTGTTTCTTTCGATAGGTATAATCATAAGCGTAAAACTGGTTTTTTGGTTAAAAACCTGCACGTTTTAGTCCTTCATTTCTTTTTTTTGCTTTTTTTGACCGCTTATTTTTCTGTTCCCGGTTAAATAAATCTAACCGGTCTGTCTTCAACCTATTTTCTTTACACCATTTTAAGGATCGTTCTAATCTTCTATCTGTCATTATTTAAGAAATTCACCACCCTTAAATTATCACTACCAGACATTATATTTTTTCTCCTATTTCTTCTATCTTTTTTTTGAACTTTTATACCACCTGGGATAAAGCCCTTTTAAGCCAGTATCGTTGTTGATATTCTTCTCTTAAATTCTTAAAGCCGGTTGAAAAGGTTTGCTTAATTTAGTGTGTTTTATTAAATTTTTCCTGGCCGGTAATAATTGAAGATTCTCTAACTCCCAGCACCTTTTAAAATCGGTATGCTCGGGCCTGGTAAAATTAAAAGCGTCTATCGGTATGATATGATCAATATGTAATTCTCCGGATAAAAAATCCTTCCAGGTATGGCCTTCCGGCATAGTTTTATTTAATCGCTTTATCAGATCGGCCAGGGTATAACCAGTCAATGATTCCCACCGCCAGCCGGCTTTATTGCCTCTTAGAGATAGACGTATTGCTTTTTCTATTTTTCTATTAAGGTTAAATTTTAAATCTATTTTATCTCTATCCTTATTGTATTGATTATGATATTTTCTTACTTTTTCAAGATTATTTTTATAGTATTGTTTAGCATATTCGGGATTATCTTTATGCCATTGTTCGCTTATCTCCAATGATATATATTTGCCATAAATAACCCTTTCGATCTTCCCCTCTCTGCACAAGTTAGATAAAATCTTCCTTATATTCACACTACTTTTTTTAAGTTCGAGGGCAATGGTTTTAGGACCCAAAGGTTTTTCATTCTTAGACAAAAGAGAGATAATTTCTTCCCGAGTATTCATAGATCTTGTTTAATATCCTCCTCTAAAAATAATCTTAAATTTCTTTTTGATACGTGCCACAATTTACCTACCTTTTTGCCTTTGAGCTTTCCCCTTCGTAAATAATCACGAATAGTTAAAGCAGTTAAGGGCAGGATTGCAACTAATTCCTCTACCGAGAAATAAACTTCTTCATCTATCTTTATCGTCATAACATTAGCCTCCTCACTTTTTTATTACACTAACATTTATAACCTACATTGTCAAATATATACCGTATAAGAAGGATTTTCTACCATCATTAACTCAACATTTGCTTTACATAATGCCTGTTATAAGACCAACGAACCGAAACCCTTTAAAAACAACCATCACAGGAGATACCGAAAATTAGCTTATTTTTATCGCTATCTTTAATAACGCTTTTTATCTATTCAACTATCGTTTATATAGGTAAATCTCAACTTTTCTCTTGATGTTTCCGATACGTGGGAATGAAGGGATAAAACCCTTAAAGAATAAGGGATAATCAGTCATAAAGAGTCTACTCTACATGAGCCCGGTATAATCCGATCCATCGGATTCTTTATCCTGGTATTTTAGCTAAAAAAGCAGGTTAAGGTATAAATGCTTATCATGGCCTTAAAAATGTAGGGAGTGGCGTATAAAAGCCCTCTACGTTCGTTTTTAGGGGTATTCTGGAGAGTTAAAGAGTTATTATCTAATTATTAGAGAATTGAAAAAAATAATCGCTTTCTGCCTTACTATCTGCTAAGCAATCATTATCCGTGATGATACCTTATGTAATTTAATCTACCCATGAGAATCCTTTATGAAAGACTATTTTATTAAGGTATAGATAAGAGCCTCCCATGCGTATAACAACCCCATGAGCGATCTCGTTTTACGTCTGTTCCTAATCTGTTCTTAACCTGTTCCTCGCTCTGTTCCCCGTTCTGCTCCTCACTACCTTGATATTTATTATAATTTACAATGGTTATAA
>NMQN01000644.1 GCA_003575245.1 Candidatus Atribacteria bacterium 1244-E10-H5-B2
AAATCTAATAAATTAATTCTACTAATAGCTAATTAGCTAATAAAATCAAGCCAAGTTTGATCTCTTTCAGGATAAATAAAGTATTTTTTTATATATTATTTATATACTTTATACTTTATACTTTATACTTTATACTTTATACTTTTTTCATTATATATTATAATACCACGTTTATTTTGAAAGTCAATTTTTTTTAATATTTTATATTAATATTTCTGTAAGCACTCTTATATATATCCTTTTTTACAAAGTGGGAATAGTTATTTTTTCAGAAAAAGAATATCTGAAGCTTTATTTAAAAGACAAAACAAAAAATAATAGATTATATAAGGGAAATTATAATTAAGTGAGAGCTTCAGTAGTTATGGCAAATAATGACCTTTTAATTGTAAAAATTATATGTTGAGATGAATATTTTTATCCAGGGTTGTTTACTGCAAAGGATACTGATTTTTTTTTGAAAATAAAGTTTTATTTGCTCGCTGGCAATTTTAGCAGTTGATTCAAGCGCTTCCTGCGTAGAACCACCGATATGAGGAGTAAGAATAACTGATTTTAAATCAATAAGTGGATTTGATAAATTTGGCGGTTCTTATTCCAGTAAATCTAAGGCAGCACCTCCTAAATGCCCAGAAATTAATTCTTGATAAAGAGCTTTTTCACCAACAATTCCTCCTCTGGAGACGTTTATCAAAAAGGAACCCGGTTTCATTTTCTTCAGTCTTTCTATATTTACAAAATGATAGATGGTTGAATCTTAGGGAATATGCAAGGTCACTATATCTGATAAACCAAGTAACTGCTCAACTTTATCACAATAGGTTATTCTTTTATTTTTATTTATACCTTTTAATATGTAAGGGTCATACACATATACGAACATTCCAAAAGATTGTGCTAATTTTGCTACCCGCTTTTCAATATTTCCATAACCGATAATACCTAGTCTATGATGAAAAAGTTTATTGCCAATCTTTCTTGTCTTTTCCCAATCACCGTTAGTTTTTATTTGAATATTTGAAAAACTTATTTTTCGAAATAAGTCTACAATTAACCCTATAGTCAGCTCTGCAACTGAATTGGCATTAGCCCCAGGAGCATTGGTTACCCAAATACCAAGATCTTGAGCAGCTTTAACATCAATCTGATCATATCCAGCACCATGAACAGCAATAATACGAGTTACCTTTAAATGTCCTAAAAATTTTTCTGTAAAAATTCCCGAACGAATAAGAATTCCGTCATAATTGGAAAGTCTATTGCCAAACTCTTCTACTTCTTTATTAGATAGCTTTCTAAAAGGCATTTCTTCTTCTATAATATCTGCAAATTCATCTAATATTTTTCTGACAATTTCGATTTTAACAGGAAAATTAAGTGAAGATGTAACCGCAACTTTAAATTTTTTTCTTTCCAAAAATTACCCCTTGTTACCAATCGTTTTTTAATTTATTTTTCAATGATTATTAAGTTAAAATAACCTGATTATAGAATAAATAATATTAGTTAAATAATAACGAGGAAGAACCTTATGACATTCTATCTACATATTAATAATTTAAGAATAAATTAAAATTATAAAATGGCTGAATAAAGAAAATTTCCAGAAAATAAGAAGTTCTCATAATAGAAAAATAACTTTTCACTATCACTTTTATTTTTCTTGTAATATTTTCTTAGCCTCTTGAATAGACTCATTTACTCGGTCCACAGAAGTGCCACCGAAAGATTTCTTGGCATTAACCGCTGAATGAGTATCTGACAGTTTTAAAACTTTTTCATCAAAAATTTTATGGAATAATTTAAATTCTTGAATATTCAATTGGCTTAAATTTTTTTTATTATTTATACAATATAATACGATCTCGCCGACAATTTTATGCGCTTCCCGGAAAGATAATCCTTGCCTTGCTAAATAATCTGCTATTTCAGTCGCCGTGGAAAAATCTCCCTTTAAACTGGCGATCATTTTTTTCCGGTTCACTATTAAGGTTTTAATCATTTGACTCATTAAGAACAAAGATTTTTTTATTGTTCCCACTGAATCAAATAATGGCTCTTTATCTTCTTGCATATCATGATTATAAGCTAAGGGTAAGGCTTTCATCATGGTTAGAAGATTTATTAAATTTCCATAAACTCGTCCGGTTTTACCTCTAATTAATTCTGCAGCATCAGGATTTTTCTTTTGGGGCATAATGCTGCTACCAGTACAAAATGAATCATCCAATTCAATAAAATTAAATTCTTTAGAAGACCATAGTATTATTTCTTCACTTAAACGGCTTAAATGCATCATTAAGATGGCCGAAGCCGATAAAAATTCTAAAATATAATCTCTATCGCTGACGGCATCAAGACTGTTTTCAGAAATCATACCAAAATTTAATTCTTTCGCCACATATTCTCTATCAATAGGGAAAGAGGTACCTGCTAATGCAGCAGAACCCAGGGGTAAAACATCAATTCTTTTATATAAATTCTGCATCCTTTCCTTATCCCGTTTAAACATATAAAAATAGGCCATCAAGTGATGAGAAAAAAGAAGGGGCTGAGCGTGCTGTAGGTGGGTATATCCGGGCATAATTATTCCCAAGTTTTTCTGTGCTGTTATCAAAAGAGATTTCTGTAAATCTTTTAATAAATCCAGAATTTTTATCACTTCTTCTTTTAAATACATCCGTTCATCGAGGGCTACCTGGTCATTCCTGCTTCGGGCAATATGCAATTTCCCGGCAACAGTCCCAATTTTTTCTTTTAATTTATTTTCCACCCAGGAATGAATATCTTCTGCTTCTCTTGCGATAATTTTTACTTTGCCCCTTTGCACTTCTTTTAGAATTTGTTTTAATCCCTCAACGATTTTATTTTTTTCTTCTTTAGAGATAATTTTACATTTCCCTAACATCTGAGCATGAGCGATACCCCCCAATAGGTCATATTCAACTAATTTTTTGTCAAAGGATAGAGAGGAGACAAATTCTTCCATCTCCTTATTTATATTTTTTTTAAATCTTCCACCCCATAGTTTTTCCATTTTTTTCACCCCCACCTTAATCCTCCCCCCTCAAGGGGGGAGGAAATTAAAATAGATATTTATTCTGGCTCCCGGATTCTACTTTCTTTACTATATACTATATACTTTTCTTATTTATCGAAGAATACACTTTAGTGGGTAATCCCCAGAGTTCAATAAATCCCTTAGCGAAATCTTGATTGAAGGTATCTCCCTGATCATAAGTAGCCAGGTTAAAATCGTATAGAGAATTTTTAGATTTTCTTCCTACTACCACACAATTACCTTTAAGTAATTTAACTTTTATGGTCCCGGTTACTTTTCCCTTAATTACTTTTACAAAACCATCCAAAGCCTCTTTTGAGGCAGAAAACCATAGACCGTAATAAGTTAATTCAGAATATTTCTGAGAAATTATCTGTTTAAAATGAGATAGCTCTCGAGGATAGACCAATCCTTCTAAGGCCTGATATGCCTTTAACAAGATAGTTGCACCTGGGCATTCATAAATTTCTCGAGATTTAATTCCCACTAATCTATTCTCTACCATATCCACTCGTCCTACTCCATTTTTACCGCCAGCTTTATTTAGTTTCTGAATTAAATCTACTAAAGATAATTTTTCTCCATTAATGCTCTGTGGCTCTCCTTTTTTAAAATATATCTCCAGGTAAGTTGGTTTATCCGGAGCTTTTTCCGGGCTTACCGTCCATTCGTAAACTCCCTCTTCCGGTGGCTCTACCCAGGGATCTTCTAATACTCCGCATTCAATAGACCTGCCCCATAAATTCTGATCCACACTGTATGGATTTTCTACATCTACAGGGACAGGAATATTATATTTTATAGCATATTCAATCTCTTCGTCTCGGGTAAATCCCCATTCTCGAGCTGGAGCAATTACCTGCAATTTAGGATTTAAGGCGGCAATAGATACTTCAAATCTCACCTGATCATTCCCCTTACCGGTACAGCCATGAACAATAGCTTCTGCCTGTTCTTTTTCGGCAATTTCAACCATAATTTTAGAGATTAAGGGTCGAGAATAAGCTGTAGCCAAAGGATAATTTGATTCATAAACCGCACCTGCTTGCAACCCTGGTAGAACATATTCCTTTACAAATTCTTCTTTGGCATCAATAACATAAGATTTACTCGCTCCAACCTTAAGAGCTTTTTCTTTTACATATTCTAAATCAATCTTTTGACCTACGTCAACTACTACTGCAATTACTTCATCACAATAATTATCCTTTAACCATTTAATGGCTACAGAAGTATCTAATCCTCCTGAATAAGCCAATACTACTTTTTTCATTTTTTTCATTTTTTCCTTTCTCCTTTTTATTTTTTGTTATTTCCTTTAGAGCAGAAATTTATATCCTCTAATGCGATTATAGATTCCCGCCTCCGCGGGAATGACAAAGAGGGGGGGGGGAATGACAGAGTTAAATGTAAATTTTTGTGCTGTTAGTTAAATTTTTTGCGCAAGACACAGATATAAAAGTTTACATCTGAAAAATTTTATCTAAAACTTCTATTAAATAATCAATTTCCTCTTTTTCAATAATCAACGGAGGTAAGAAGCGTAATACATTGCCAGCAGTACAATTAATTAATACTCCTTTTTCGAAGCATTTTTTAACCACCTCCGGACCATCTTTTTCTATTTCTAATCCCACCATTAGACCTATAATTCTTGCTTCTTTAATAAATTTAGGATACTTTTCTTTAAGTTCTTCTATTTTCTTTTTAAAATACTCTCCTTTCTCTTTGCATTTTGTTATTAAATTTTCTTGCTGTAAAACCTTTAAATAAGCAATTGCTGCTGCGCAAGCTACGGGATTACCCCCAAAAGTAGTTCCATGATCACCGGGTTTGAAAGAGGAGGCTACTTTTTCTTTAGCGATTAAAGCTCCGATAGGTAATCCTCCTCCTAAGGATTTAGCAAGAGTTAAGATATCCGGCTCTACATTGTAATATTGGTAAGCAAATACTTTTCCGGTTCTACCTAAGCCACATTGGATTTCATCAAAAATCAATAACATATCCTTTTCGTTACATAATTTTCTTAATCCTTCTATAAATTCTTTACTAGCAATATTTATTCCGCTCTCACCTTGAATCGGTTCTACCATAATTGCTGCTATTCTATCATCAACTACTTCTTTAACTGAATTAAGATTATTAAATATGGCTTGCTTAAATTTGGGTAAAAGAGGAAGATAATCTTTCTGATATTTATATTTCCCGGTTACTGCTAAAGTCCCAATGGTTCTGCCGTGAAAAGAATTTTTCATATAAATTATTTTGTGTTTATCTTTATTTTGCTCTTTAAAATATTTAACTGCTAATTTGATTGCGCCTTCATTTACCTCTGCCCCACTATTAGCAAAAAATACCTTATCTCCGCAAGAAATTTCTACCAATTTTTTCGCCAAAATTATTTGTGGCTCATTATAAAAAAGGTTAGAACAATGAATTAATTTTTCAGCCTGATTTTTAATGGCTTCTACTACTTTTGGGTGACAATAACCTAAAGCATTTACCGCAATGCCTCCGATAAAATCGTAATATAATTTTCCCTCTAAATCCCAAACTTTTAATCCTTCCCCTTTGTTTAAAACCATATCTGGCTGGGTATAAGTCTGCATCAAATATTTTTTTTCATTTTCTATTAATTCTTTAGTTTTCATAATCTTTAAACCTCTTTGCTTAATATTTATTTTAAGTGATTAACTGATTAAGGGACAATTTCTGTTCCTATTCCGCTATCGGTAAACAGCTCTAACAAAATAGAATGAGCACGTTTACCGTTTAAGAAATGCACTTTATTCACTCCACCCTCTAAGGCTTGAACAGCTGAATCCACTTTGGGAATCATCCCTTTTTGAATCTGTCCAGACTCAATTAAGTCCTTAGCTTGATTAATGGTCAAACTGCTAATTACGGAAGTTGGGTCTTTAAAATCTTTAAATATTCCATCCACATCGCTCAAATATATTAACTTTTCTGCCTGTAAAGATATAGCTATCTGGCCTGCTACAGTATCAGCATTGATGTTATATCTTACCCCTTTTTTATCCACTCCCACCGTAGCAATTACCGGAATGTAATTTTTTTCCAGTAAAATTGTTAATATTTCGGGATTAATTTTTTTAACTTCTCCCACCAAACCTAATTCTGGTATCCGATGTTTCTTAACAGTTAAAAGCTGGGCGTCTTCCCCACTCAAACCAATTCCTTTCACTCCGTTACCCTTTCCTTCTAAAATGTGTAAATTTATCTCTGCGACTAATCGGGTATTAACTTTTCCGGTCAAAACCATCTCGGTTATCTCCATAGTCTCTTGATCAGTGACCCTTAACCCGTCAATAAATTGGGGAACCATGTTTCTTTTTTTCATTTCTTGCGATATTTCTGCTCCTCCACCATGAACGATTACCGGTTTCATTCCCACATATTTCAGCAAGATAATATCTTCTATAATCTGTCCTTCCAACATTTTATCTTGCATAGCACTCCCACCATATTTTATAACCACTATCTTATTCCAAAATTTCTTAATATAAGGTAGAGCTTCTAAAAGAATTTCTCCCCGTTTATCTGTTTCTTTTGTCATCATTTATCACACTCCTTTTAATTAACCAATTATCGCAAAGGCGTATGCAGTACGCCCCTACTTTCCATTAATAAACTTGCGACTCGTAACATGTAACTCGAAACTTGCAACTTGCAACCCTAAACTCATTACTCATTACTCATTACTGTATTTATATTTGTCTTATCATGGGCAGACACAAGGTCTGCCCCTACAAGTTACACGATGCAAATCACTGTATTCTAACCAGGTAACCAGCTAACTCTTCTCTTGTCACTCATTACTTATCACTTATTACTGTACTAGCTGTACTTGGTATTTATCTTTACGTAATCATAGGTCAGGTCACATCCCCAGGCAGTAGCATTTACTTCTCCCATCTTAAGGTCAATTATAATTTTTATTTCATCAGAAGACTCTAAGTACTCATGTATCTTCTGTTTGGAAAATTTTAAAGGCTGGCCATCCTCCACTATCTTTTCTTTTAGATAAAGGTCAACTTTATCTGGCATAACCTCTGCCCCGGAGTACCCCACTGCTGCCAAAATCCTTCCCCAATTAGGGTCTTTTCCAAAAACTGCTGTTTTTACTAAAGGAGAATTAATTACAGCCATAGCAACTTTTTTGGCCTCCCCAAAAGATACCGCATTTTGAACCTTTACTTCAATCATCTTGGTCGCCCCTTCACCATCCTTGACTATACACCTGGCTAAATATTCAGCTACATATTGCAAGGTATTTAAAAATTTATAATAAGCAGTATCTTTTTTATGGATTAATTTGTTTTTAGCCAGACCATTAGCCATAAGGAGCACCATATCATTAGTACTTGTATCACCATCTACACTAATCATATTGAAGGTTTTTTCCACTACCTGCTTAAGGGCTTCCTGGAGTAACTCTCCTTTAATGGAAATATCGCTGGTAATAAACCCTAACATAGTTGCCATATTAGGATGAATCATCCCTGACCCCTTGGCCATCCCTCCTATTTTTACTTCTTGTCCGTTTAATTCAAAACTAACTGCGATTTCTTTCTTTTTAGTATCAGTAGTTAATATTGCCTCTGCTGCCTTTGTGCCTCCTGAAACACTCAACTTAGAAATTGCTTCTTTTAGGCCAGACTCTATCTTTTTCATAGGTAGGAATTCACCAATTTTCCCGGTAGAAGTGATCGCCACATATTCCTTATCAATCTTTAATCCTTTTGAAACGTAATTTGCCATTTCCCAGGCATCCTTTAATCCCTTCTCTCCGGTACAAGCATTGGCTACCCCGCTATTTATTAAAATTGCCTGCAACTTCCCTTTGGATAAAGATAGATTTTTTTCGGTTACCATTAAGGGCGCAGCCTTAAATTTATTGGTGGTAAATGTTCCCCAGGCATCGGCTACTTTTTCCGAATAGATTAAGGCCAAATCTTTTTTATTGAATCTTATTCCGCATTTTACTCCAGCTGCTTTTATACCTTTAGGATAAGTTATTCCTCCTTTAACAACCTGAAAATCTTCTTTATCTAAAACATCTTTTATCATTTTTAACTCCTTTTGTTTAAAATTTGCAGAGATCTAATTTGCTCGACCTGAGTTATTTTGACAATTTTTACTAGCGGGCTCGATGAATCGAGCCCCTACTTCTGTCATTCCCGTGAAAA
>NMQN01000882.1 GCA_003575245.1 Candidatus Atribacteria bacterium 1244-E10-H5-B2
GTTTATAAGTTAATTTTTGAAGGCTTGTATTTTCTACGTCTAAAGTAGATTCCAATATGTTATTTAAATCTTTATCTTCCCAGGAAACTGTTTGAGGACGCACCTTTTTCTTTCTAAAAGCACTAATAGTAGCATTATAAGCAATACTATATATCCAGTTAGAAAATTTATAATTTAAATCAAAATCATTTAAGTTTTGATAAGTCTTAATAAACACTTCCTGTAAAATATCTTCTGCATCTTCTCTGTTTATATTAGATATTTTTAAAATATAATTAAGAAGCTTGGCTTCGTAGCGCTTCATTAGACATAGATAGTAGTCCTGATTTTTTAAAGTCAGGACTACTATCTGTTCATCGGTTTTGTTAACACACTCTGAACCTGTAATCATAATTTTTAATTCTTTCTACTTTTTAAAATTTGCAAATGTCGTCCTTCTTTTTCTTTTTAAATATAGATAGATAATATTTTAAATGCCAGAGAGCATGAAATATACCCAGTAGAGTCATAACGATAGAAAATTCCACATGCCAGAATAAAAAGTTAAAATTAATAGACTTAAACCAATCGTAGTCTCTAATAAATACCAGAATCATTCCCGTTCCGGCTGAACCGATAAAACTGATTAACAAGAAAATGTTCCAAAATTTCTTTTCTTTGCACAAAGTTATCTCTAATTTTCGAGCCAGGAATTTACCACCAAAATATATAAGCAAAGTTATAAAAAAAATTTCTAAAAAATAATAACTGGGTAGTGATTTCCTCTCAGGAGACGGAGAGTCGGAGACTGTTTTTTGAGTAGAAGCTGCTTCGGCAATAAAGAGTCCTCCTGTAACTTTCTCGTCGGTTTCCTTAAAATATTTATTATCATCTTCTGTGTTTTCTTTTATATTTTCTTCATTTAAAGACACGCTTGTATCACGGTCTTCTGGGGCTGGTTGAGAAAGGTCGCAAATACCATCACCGTCAGTATCGATATACCTTTTGCATTCTCCCGGATAAGGGTCATCTTCAAAACCAAAAGGACAGTTGTCCCAGGCATAGATAGATATTGAACTAAAAGATACTAAAATAAAGATTAGGGTAGATAATATAATATATTTTCTAAATTTTTTCATTGTATTTATCTTTTATTTGTAATTTATTATAATCTATTAAATAGAATATGGAAAATTTTGTTTATTGACAGCTCCCATATTCTAATACGCTAGCCAGAATAATTTTCTTTCATATAAATAACAAATTTTTTTAATTTTTATACATAATATGATATGCTCGACGCAAATAAATATTAGCTGTAGCTTTATTACTGAGAGAGTTATAAGAAAGAAAAGAATAGTTATTACTCTTATTTTTACTTACCTTACATTACTTTCTTTACTCTTTACAATATATTATATTTTATATATTATGTACTGCGCCATATGCTAATTTGGTTCTTGAGTCTAAAGCTTTTTCTTTACGCAATAGGCAATACGATATACTCGATAAGAATATAGAAGGATATTTATAAAAAATGTAGAATTAAGATATAATGATGTATAATTAGAATAAAGATTAAAAGGGGGACTAAAGATGAAAAAGAGATATTTGAAAATGTTTTTAATGTTAAGTTTAATTATTTGTGGATTGTTATCAGTATTTAGCTTTAGTTTTGCAGCTGGTCAAGGGGAAACTGCCTGGGAAACTCTTTCTCAAGAAGCGTCTGATTACCTAAAGACGGCGGTGAACAAGATGGATGAGGCGATTAAAACTTACCAGGGAGTTAATTATCCCAATAAAGAACTGTGGGTTGAAGCGATCGATTATGGTGAAAAAGCTATTGAAGCAGACCCTAATTTTATAGAAGCCCATTATCGTCTTGCACAGATTTACCAATATACTAATTGGTATTATCGAGAAGCAAGAGAATGGGAGAGATATATTGAACTTATTCAAAAAAAGGAAGTAATTTCTCCGGAAGCTGAGCAGAAATTAGCTTTTGCCTATTATCGGTTGGGATATGCGGCTTATCAAAGGGAAGATTATGATAACTGCATCCTGTATTTACAAAAAGCAGTTGAGGTTAGCTCAGAAATGACCGAAGCTCACTATTGGTTAGCGAGAGTATTTTACGAAGAAGGCAGATTGAATGATTCTCTTTTTTCCTGGCAAAAGGTGTTAGATATTGATCCCTATTACCCTCGGGCTCAATATTTTTATACTAAAGTAGAAAATTCTATAAAATACGGGAAAGAAGCATATTCTCATTATGAAGCAGGATATAATCTTTACGAACAAAGGTTATTTGAAGAAGCAATATACGAATACCGTCAAGCAGTTAGATACAATTCTGATTTTTCTTCAGCTTATTATTGGCTGGGTAGAATTTATTATGAGCGGGGTAATTATCGGGAAGCGGTGAATAATTGGAAAGAAGTCTTGCTTTTAGAACCGGAAAATAAAAAGGCAGAGTACTGGCTAAGGCAGGCGGAAAAGCAATTAAAATAGTCGTTAGTGAATAGTCGTTAGTCGTTAGCAGGATAGATAGACCTATTCTCGTGAAAACGAGGAATGCCTGTCTCTGAACTAAAGTAGGGGTTCGATTCATCGAGCCCGCTAAAAAAACACTTAATAATCCTGGGCGAATGAATCCGCTCCCCCCTACAAAAAATAATTGTAAAAGAAAAAACAGTAGGGGCGTATTGCTATACGTCCACAGGAGACAAAAGGCAAGT
>NMQN01000230.1 GCA_003575245.1 Candidatus Atribacteria bacterium 1244-E10-H5-B2
ACAGCCTAACAGTATCTTTTCGGGGATGCCCCCAATTTTCTCTACTCTTAGAAAACCATGGGAACTGATTTTACGCACAATCATTCCCACTTCGTCCATATGAGCTATTATCATAATTTTTGGCCCCTTAGAAGAGGCTCCGAAACTGGTTATGACATTCCCCAGTGAATCGACCTCTGTTTTAATTCCGTATGCCTTTGCTTTTTCATACATATATTTAATCATCGGTTCTTCAAACCCGGAAGGGCTGGGAATAGCGGTTAATTCTCTAAGTTGATCCTCTAATCTTTTAAATTTATTCATAATTAATTTCCTCAACTTTTATTTATTTATAAATTTTATCTTTTAGAAATGGCTACCAAGTTGTGAGATACTTTAGATGTTGCTTGATACAGCTCTTTATAAAGTTTAAAATATTCACCGTACAGAGAACTATTTTTCTCTATAGGAGTTATTTTTTTATCCCATTCAACCCAGCTTAAAACATCCTCCAACGATTTATTATATCCAATGCCCAAGCCTGCTAAAAAAGCATCACCATAACAAGCCCCTAAAGTTATTTTAGGAACCAACTGATCTAATTTTGTAACATCACTTACAATCTGTAATAAGACCGCACTGTTGGTTCCTCCCCCGATAGCTACCGCTCTTCTTACCGGCAGACCCGCTTTCTCTATGTTCTCTATATTATCCCTAATACCATAGGCTATTGCTTCTAAAATTGCCCTGAAGATATGTCCCTTTTTGTGAAATAGGCTTAATCCGACTAATGCTCCTCGGGCATTAGGGTCATTTAGCGGCGTCCTTTCTCCGCTAAAATAGGGCAAGAGCAAAAGCCCTTCAGATCCCGGGGGAATTTCCTCAGCCAATCTATCTAATAGCTGGTATGAATAACCGTCTAATAGATCACTGAACCAGGACATTACTGCCCCCGAAGTAGACATACCAGCGGCAATTGCATACTGCTCTGGCTGTAAAAATATAGTAGGCCATATATTTCTGTCCGCTTTTGCAAATTTATCAGTTATCTCTATAAAGAATGAACTGGTCCCGTACATTATCATTAAGTCACCGTTTTCTACCACTCCGGAACTTATAGCTTCTGACGCTGCATCTGATGTACCGGCAATGACTTTTGTGCCCTCTTTCAATCCTGTTTCTTTAGCAGCTTCTCCGGTAATCTCACCAACTATGTCGGTAGTCCAGGTTATTTCGGGTAATAAGTCGAGGGGAGCATCCGGCCAAAGAACGTCTGTCCATTCTTTTTTCCTGCAATCAAAGAGGGGATTAAAGGTGCTTGCCGTATAATAATCTATTACCGAACGGCCGGTCAAACGGTAGACCAAATATGTTGTGGCGGTAACGATCTTGGCTGTCTTCTTAAAGAGCTCTGGTTCGTTTTTCATAAACCACAATATCTTCGGACCGGTAGCTTGAGAGGACAAGAGGATGCCATTATATTCAAGCAGTTTCTCTTCCCCATTCTTTTCGGTCATTTCAGAGATCTCTTTTTCGGCTCGATTATCTATTCCGTACAAAATAGCGTTCCGAAGCGGCTCCCCCTTACTATTCAAAGGCAGCATAGTCGGGGCAATAGCACTACAGCCCACCGCCGAAATAGAGCCATTGTCGATACCAGTCTTTTGGAGAAGGTCTTTGGTTAAAAATACAAAGTCATTCCACCAGGAAAAAGCATTATGCTCAGCATAACCAGCCTTAGGAATAATCAGATTATGAGTACAGCAAGAATCTCCCAATACCACACCATCTTTAGTTACAATAACTCCTTTTGACCCATGGGTGCCTATATCAATACCCAAAGTACAGCCTTCATGCATAATCATCCTCTTTTAAAATTAAGTTTTAATAAGCCTAAAAATAAGCGTTTATAACAAACAGATAATTAGCTATGAAGAATTTTTATTTCTTCAAATTTTTTCTAAGTGAACTTACTTTTTGCATAAGCTTGTTTACGCGCTCCTGGCTGACCGAATTCCAGGTGATTCCATCAACCTTAAAAGCTGTTCCTATAATAGCACCATCAACTTCTTTTAAAATATCTTCTACGGTTTCAGAGGTAACTCCCGTATTAGCTAAAACCGGCACCTCGCCTGCATTCTCTTTTATCTCTTTAAATAGGTTCATTTTGGCAACTATTCCTGTAACCGGACCAGAGACCAACAGGGCATCTGGCAAAGAGGACATAATAACACTCTTAGTAACAACTGATAGAGGTCGGTGAGCTACCGGTGCGGAGAATTCAGCATTTATATTAAAGAACAGTCTGATATTTTCCGCCTTTATCAGTTTTCGATAGGAGAATACTTCATGGCAGTTAGTATGCCACATCCCCATATCCCCTGCATATTCATTGGTAAAAATCTCTCTTACAAAACTGGCTCCCGCTACTTTAGCTATTCCTAAAGCGGCAATAGGGTCCCAAAGTACATCTACTCCAAAAGGTATCTTTACCTGAGATTTTACCTTCCCAATAACATAAGACATCGCTGCTATCGTTCCTACTCCAGCTTTAAAGGAATACGGTCTGTCATGCTCGTTGCAAAACATAATACCATCCACTCCTCCTGACTGAAGTTTTTCCACATCCTGAATCACGCCTTTTACAATCGCATCTATTCCCCCAATATCATCGTACAGATAGTTTCCCGGTAAAGGCAAAAGGTGTACCATCCCGATAATCGGTTTTTCCACTCCA
>NMQN01000759.1 GCA_003575245.1 Candidatus Atribacteria bacterium 1244-E10-H5-B2
GTGACTGTCGTTTGCGGATATGACCCGATTTTTGAGCGGGATTGTCCACCGGAGCTCAAGTATATACCTATACATATGACCAGGAAGATAGGGTGGTGGTCTACTCTTGCCGGTTGTTGGAAATTATTCTGGTTATTCAAGAGAGAAAAATTCAGAATGATTCAGTATTCTACTCCCAAGGCAGCCTTGATTTCGTCCTTGGCCGGATTTATTGCCGGTATCCCAATCAGGCTGTATTGCCAGTGGGGAATTTATTATGTTGGGGTTAATGGTCTGGCGAAAAAAGTATTTAAGTTGATAGAAAAGCTTACTTGTTTTTGTAGCACCGATATTGCTCCGGATAGTCGTGGGAATCTGGAATTTGCAATAAGTGAAGGTTTATATCCGTGTAAAAAGGGAAGTGTTGTATATAATGGTAGTGCTAATGGGGTTAATCTGAATAAATTTGATATTGCCAAAAAAAATATTTGGCGTAATGATTTAAGAGCTGAGCTTAAACTAAATGAAGGTAATTTCGTTTATGGATTTATTGGTAGAATTACCAGAGATAAAGGAATAAATGAATTAGTAAACGCATTTCAACGGTTGGCTCAGAATGATTCCGGGTTATTTCTTATATTAATTGGCATGGAAGAAGAGAAGCATGGGCTGGATTTGGCAGTTATTGAAGCGATTCACCATCACCCACAAATTATAACTTTAGGATGGAAAGCTAACATACAGGAGTATATAGCGGCTATGGATGTAATGGTATTACCCAGTTATAGGGAAGGTTTTGGTGTTGTTGCTATTGAGGCTCAGGCTTTGGGTGTGCCTGTAATCACAACGGATATACCTGGGCCGCAGGACGCTATAATTAATGGGGAAACAGGCATGCTGATTCCTGCAGCTGACCAGGAAAGTTTGATGGCAGCAATGCATAAATTAAAGAATAACCGGGGTTTGTTAAAGTCCATGGGCGATAAGGGCATTCTATTTGTAAGAGAAAATTTTGAGCAGGGAATGTTTTGGGAAAAGGTTCTGGAGCACCGGTTGTCTTTATTAACTCGCTAATCTATATTGCTTAAGGCAATTTCCAATCGGGAAGCTTTTTTCAGACATACTTGTTTCAGGTTGATTGAAATTGATGAGGACTAAGAGACTGGAAGAAGATATTGGTGGTAACTTAGCTTACAGATACGCTGGAATTGCCTCGAAAGTTAAAAAAATAAAAAACGAATAAGGTAGAGAAAATAGAATAAAAAATGAAAATAAACAAAAAACGAATAAGTTTGCGTATAAAACGAATATTTGATATGTTGGCAAGCGGGATAGCTTTGATTGTGTTACTACCTATTTTTATTATAATTGGAATATTTATTAAGATTGATTCAAGGGGACCAGTGTTTTTTGTTCAGGAGAGGGCGGGGAAAGATGGAGAAATATTTCGAGCTTATAAGTTGAGGACGATGGTGGATAAGGCAGTAGGGTTGGGATTAGGATATGAGATAGCAAAGGATGATAATCGAATAACTCGAGTAGGAAAATATTTGAGATGGGGGATAGATGAATTACCTCAGTTATTAAATGTTTTTAGAGGTGAGATGAGTTTAGTGGGACCGAGACCCACGTTAATAGAGCAGGTTAATCGATACTCTAAAGAACATAGACGAAGGTTAGAAATGAAACCGGGGCTTACCGGATGGGCTCTAATTAATGGAAGAAATAAATTGACCTGGCCCGAGAGAATAAAGTTAGATATCTGGTATATTGATCATTGGTCATTATGGTTAGATTTAAAGATATTATTTAAAACTATTTGGGTAGTTATCTTTACAAGAGAAGGAATTTATGGGAAGGATGGTGTTACCAGAGATTATGAAAGAGAGATTTAATAAATGGCAATATCCTGAAATTGAAGAAGGGAAGCTTACTAAGTATAATTGGATGGTTCAAAATAAAGATGGTCTTAAATTAGGATATAAAACTGATATTGGGGCATTTACTTATATTAATGCGAAAAATGGTGTAGTAATTGAGGACTTTGTTCAAATTGGTTCTCATTGTTCCTTGTATTCAGAGTCTACCATAGATAACAAAGCGGGGCAGATAAAGTTGAAGAAAAATTGTAAAATTGGCAGCCATAGCCTAATAATGCCTGGGGTTACTATTGGGGAAAATGCGGTTATCGGAGCTTTTAGTTTTGTTAATAAAGATGTGCCGGATAATGTTGTAGCTGCAGGTGTACCAGTTAAGGTGATAAAAAAGATAGAAGGAGAATAAGATTATGATTCAGATGAAAGTTCCATTATCCAGTCCGGATATAATTGAAAAAGATATTGAAGCTGTGGTAGGAGTGATGAAGACCAGATTTTTAAGCATCGGCCCTAAAGTGGTGGAATTTGAGAAAAGGATAAGCAGTTTTTCCGGGACCAAGTATGCGGTGGCAGTGAATAGTGGAACCAGTGCACTTCATTTGATAATTAGGGGTATGGGGATTGGAGAAGGAGATGTGGTAGTTACTACTCCTTTTAGTTTTATTGCTTCCAGTAATTGTATCTTGTTTGAAAGGGGCAGGCCTTTATTTGTAGATATCAAGGAAGACACTTTGAATCTAGATGCTGACAAAGTTGAGGAAAAATTAGAGAGCCTAAGTTGTGAGGAGTTGGCGAAAGTAAAAGCTTTGTTGGTAGTAGATACCTTTGGACAGCCAGCTGATTGGGATAGATTTAG
>NMQN01000745.1 GCA_003575245.1 Candidatus Atribacteria bacterium 1244-E10-H5-B2
TCTTTTACGGTTCGACCTTCGTTAAACCTGGCACGTATTAACTCCATGGTAGATTTATTTTTAGGATCGAAATTACTTCCTGTCTTTTTATTCAAGTAATTAATAATCAGCGCATAGTTGGGCTTTAGCCCGACAGAAGATATTACTTTAGTAATATCTTTCTTATTCTTTACATTCTTTACATTCTTGTCTTTAGTGTGGCTTTTGATTGGCTTTTGATTGGCTTTTGATTGGCTTCGTGATTGGCTTTTATCAGCGTAATAATTATCAAGCGTTTGATATAAGTCATAATTTACAACCGTTATAAGTATGCCTCTGGTCTTTCTTTGAATGGCTATCTGTTTGGCACGTTTTAGGTACTCTAAACAATGTTTAACTTGGTCGTAAGTAGCACCCGTAAAGTGCATTATTATTTTATACTGAAAGAAGCCGGTGCTTCTTTTATAGCGTTCGTTATCTTTATGGTTGACTTTATTAACTATGTAAAACCATATCTTAAACCACACATCGGGTTTGTCATAAAATATATCGCTATCTATTGTTTTCCTTGCCCAGATAGTTGCCCCACCGTTAATTTTCACCATTATTGACCTACTTTATCAGTTTTTATACTAGGTTTACCCTATATATTTTTCATGTTTTGGTAAAAAATACCCTTTATTTTCTCCTACACTTGTTAGTATCTCGGCCACTTTTTCGATAGTTATTTTATTCCCTTCTGAAGGATCGGTTGCTTTATAATAAATATCAATTACAGCATCTCTACAATAACCCTCATCAAATCCTTTTTCTGCATCTTCAGGGGTCCCGACGTAAAAAACAGATTCTTCTGCAGTTTCTTCGGGGATACAAACTATATCAAAAACTATCTCGCTAATAGATTTTATATTCCCATCAGGATAAAAACATTCCACACAAGAATTACGCCCTAATACTGCATTTAATTCATCGATCTTTTTATTATAGAATTTATCGAGTTTCATTAGACTAATAATTAATTCTTTCTTATCCATTTAGTTTTCTCCTTTCTAATTTTTTTTCGGAGCAGGTTGGCCCTCCTTTCAAGTAACTCAACCTGCCCCGTCTCTTTCTCCTTTCCCTACAATAAATAATATCAACCTTCAATCAAAGGCATCACCCCCTTTAAAAAAATAAATCACGTATTAGGGTCAATACCGTAAGGTTGCCCCATGAACATCACCCCCTTTTTATAGAAATACCAATATTTCTTATAGTATTTTTATAGTTCATTTATATTTTTATTTCCTTAAAAAATTCTTTGCTGGACTCGAGCTATCCTCTTATATGACATATCAATATATTCTTGTTTTATCTCAATACCAATAAACCTTTTTCTTTGTGTTAAAGCTACCAACGCGGTAGTCCCCGCCCCCATAAATGGATCGAGATTTATTCCACTTTCCCAACCTGCATTGCAACCACAATCGGTATAGCCAATAAATTTTATACCTTCTCCACCGTAACATTTTTCTTTATAATTTTTTATCTCTTTATCTGTCGCAATTCTATCAGTATGCTTTATTCTATTTTCCTTAACATCTCTCACTCTGATATTAAAAGCATCATTTGCCTTGCCTTCGTATATCTTCTCCCTCGCCTTCCCGCACTTTTTACAAACATATCTCGGGCATCCTGCTTTAATCATTGGCTCGATTAGCGTTTCAGGATATACTGCAAAGTGTGCTTCGGGAAATGGTTGAGTTGGGATAGTCCAGACGGCTCGTTTGTTGCGACCTTGAGGATTTGATTTATAAAATTCACTATTATGTTCGGCTTTTAATTTCTCCCCCCCCAAGTCTTGCAGGGGTCTATAAACTAATCTTTTTGTTCTTTCTAACCATTGTTCGGTCTGTTTCTCATATTGTGTTTCAAACCAATATTTCTTACTCTTGACAAAGAAATAAACATACTCAAAATCTACCGTAAACCTATCTTTGGCGCTTGAAGGCATACAATTAGGTTTGTGCCAGATGATAGTATTGCGGAGTATCCAGCCTCGATTAACCATTTCTATAGCAAAGCGTTGGGGGATGAGGCAAAGGGATTTAGTCGGGACACTATATTTTTTAGGTTTATAAGTTACTTCTGATGTACCACCTTGTGTGTGTCTGTTCATTAAACGACCATAAACACCATCCCCACTATATTTTATTTCTTTATTGCCTGCAGGACTCGAAGCATACGTATCCCCCAAATTCACCCAGCAAGTCCCATCTTTCCTTAATACTCTCTTGATCTCATCAAAAATATCGCATAGATGTTTTATATATAATTCAAAGGTAGGCTCGAGGCCCAGACTGCCCTTCCAAGCCCCACATTTAAGACAAAAGCAATTACCTTTGTCATCAGAAGCTCCACTGTCTTTAAACCAGCTTTCTTTACCCGGATTAGTTTCCCCTGGTTTATGCTTTAAAGTAATAGATTTGTTGCCCCACTCGTGCCTACAATCTTTATCCCCATCCCATGTGACCGGTTCAATACCGTAATCCCTTAGTCCCCAAAAAGGTGGTGAAGTTACCACACAATTAACTGATTCTGCTGGCAATTGTGGTAAGATATTTAAGGCATGTCCTAAGATTATGGTATTGATCATTAATTAACTTCCTTTTTGAATCTTTTTAATTTGTTTACCAATTTCTTCAATCACATTTACCGTTACCGCATTACCCAGACATTTATATCTTTGTGTCT
>NMQN01000903.1 GCA_003575245.1 Candidatus Atribacteria bacterium 1244-E10-H5-B2
CGGTTAATATGGTTTCGGCATTTTCATGAGTGGGATAAGGCTGACATTCTTTACAAATTTCCCTTAAGACTTCAGGATGATCAATAATCATACAGGGCATCATCAAGTTTTTGCTATAAGGTTGTCGAGCTCTTATTGCCTTAAACAAAGGAGAACCCAATGCTTCCTTTAAAGAGGAATTTTTTATATTGTGAGTAGCGAAGTGGGTGAATACACAGGGTTCGATATCACCTTTTGCATTTATATGAAAGTAGTTTCCGCCCCCAGCAATACACCCTCCAACATGCATACCATCATTCCAGAAATCTCCGATGAAGACAGGATACTTATTTCTGAGGTAATTGACTCTTCTCCAGCCGTATAGTCTTTGTTCCGGGGTCTGCATTAAATCTACATTGGGTTTGCTGCCAATAGGGATATAGGTAAAGTACCAGCCGAAAGTACATCCTTTATCAGTCAGTAATTCCATAAGCTCATCACTGTATATCACTTCGGTATTGTATTTAGTTGGGGTAGCAGAAAAACCAAAAATTACTCCTGCTTCCCGGAGATTATCCATAGTTTGCATTATCTTTTTCCATACTCCTCTACCCCGACGGTGGTCAGTTTCTTCTTCAAGTCCTTCAATGCTTATAGCGGGTGCAATATTTCCTAATTCTTGTAATTTGAGAATCATATCTTTATCGATGAGTGTTCCATTAGTATAGGACATAAAAGCTGCATCATTATGTTTTTTATAAATATCCAGCATATCTTTTCTTACGAAGGGTTCACCGCCAGATATGGTAAAGAAATTGGTGCCTAATTCTTTTGCCTCGGTGATAGCCTTATCAACTAATTCAATAGAAAGTTCGTTTTTTTTGGAATAGTCTCCGGCATAACAACCTGTGCATCCAAGATTGCATCTCGTAGTAGGACTAATAACTATAGTTGCAGGTGTTGTAATGTTTAGTTTCTTTTCAACTTTAGCTCTTTTTTTAGGACCGAGTAGCAGGAAGTTGACTATGAAATTTAAAACCATTCTATCACGATAATTGGGATGGACTTCTTTTAATGTTTTTTGAACCAAGATATATGCCGGGGATTTATCTTGAAATGATTTTCTTACTTTCTGTATTTTCGTTTTATACTGAGGAGCTATTTTTTCTGCGGCATAAGTTAGCCGGATAAGATTTTCATCAGAGGTATTGCCCAAAGCTTTCATAATAAGATTTACAGTCTGTTTGGTAGTATAATCTTTAAACTTATCTATATAATCCACGACATTTTCCTCCTATAAAAAATTCTAAAATTATTTTAAAAAATTTGCTCTTTGTTTTTTATATTTATTTCATCCAAAGTTTCTTTTAGGAAACCTAATAATGATTTTTGCTCTTCTTTGTCCATCTCAGAGACATATTGATTAAAAGTTTGTATGTAATTTGTGTAGTCGCCTAAATCATTATTTCCATATAACGTGGGGACTCTGCTAACATATTTTGCCAGTACCCCTAAACACATTCCTGCAAAGACAATTAGAGCTAATTCAGCGTAGATGTTTGTTGTGGTGTGAGGAATGACCTGACTTATTAATTTTATTTCAGCCACTCCTTCAGTAATTTTTTTAATAAGAAGGATTAAAATCAGTAAAAGACAAGCACAGAAAATAAGTGGAGATTTACTTTGCAAGGCTTCTTTAAATAGATCTCTTATGTTGAGTTTTCCTTTAAGTTCATTAAATTTTTGGATAATCTCTTTTTTTATCTTTTTTAGCTCAACAATATTTGTCGAGATTTTTTGTTTGGTTGGGGAGGATATGTCATATCCTTTTTTAGTAGGATAGAAGGTTATGGTAGAGCGGCCCAATTTACTCCATTCATAATTGTCTGATTCTGGTATTATGTATTCTACTTCCAGGAGGCCTTCTTTGTGGAGTAATTGTAACATATCATAGCCGGTCCACTTGCTTACTCCCATTTTTAGGGCAACTTCCGAATAATGGACAGAGGAGCCTTTCTGTTGGTATAAATCTATTAAGGTTTTTAAAAATTCTCTTTGTCTCGTGGTAATTTTCATAAAAAAACCTCCCAAAAGACCCAAAAAGTAATTTAAAAAAAATTACATCTTTACAAATTCATTATACTACTTAATTGAAACTTTGCAAATGTTTGTTTAGAAAAAGTTGACGAAGGGAGATTGATTTTCTATAGTTAATTTATGATATCCATTTTAATAATGTTTTTATTAAAATAAAAGGTGCCATAATCAAAAATTTGTATTATAATAAATAATGTAAAATATTATAAAACAAATAAAATCAAAATTTCCTCTCTTATCAATTTAGACAAGGTTTAGAAAAATAGGGGAGCGAAGTATCTTTTTCATGAAGTTTATAAAAATATAGGAAAAGAAAATAAAGAAGGAGAAAAGCTAAGATGAAAAAAGACAAAGAAACTTTAGAAAGTTCCGAAACACAGGATGAATTAAAAGAATTAGATAATCTGGAAGATTCATTAGAAGATGAAGATTTGAAAAAATTAGATTAAAAAATTAAGAGGAGAAAACAGAATGGTATTAGAAGCAATTAATAAAAGACAGAGTGTACGCAGTTATCAGGACAAAGAAATTCCAGAAGATGTATTACAGCAGGTATTAGAAGCAGGCAGGTTAGCCCCGTCAGCTAATAATAAACAGCACTGGAAATTTATTGTAGTAAAAGATGAAAATTTAA
>NMQN01000852.1 GCA_003575245.1 Candidatus Atribacteria bacterium 1244-E10-H5-B2
GAGGATGTCCGATGTGAGGCAGCAAAGGCTCTTGGGAAGATAAAAGATGCAAGAGCTGTAGAACCTCTTACTAAAGCTTTAAAGGATAAAGATAGCAATGTCCAAAGGTATGCAGCAGAGGCTCTTAGGGATCTAAAAGATGCAAGAGCTGTAGAACCCCTTACTAAGGCTTTAAAGGATGAAAATAGTGGTGTCCGAATGAATGCAGCAGAGACTCTTGGGGAGATAAAAGATGCAAGAGCTGTAGAACCTCTGATTGAGGCTTTAAAGGATGAAGATAGTGGTGTCCGAATGAGGACAGCAGAGACTCTTGGGGAGATAAAAGATGCAAGAGCGGTAGAACCTCTAATCGAGGCTTTAAAGGATGAAGATAGCTATGTCCAAATGAGGGCAGAAGGGGCTCTTGGGAAGATAGGAGAACCAGCTGTAGAACTTCTGATCAAGGCTTTAAAGGATGAAGATATCTATGTCCGAAGGTGTGCAGCAGGGGCTCTTGGGGAGATAAAAGATGCAAGAGCGGTAGAACCTCTAATCGAGGCTTTAAAGGATCGAGATAGTGGTAGTGGGGCAGAAGGGGCTCTTGGGGAGATAGGAGAACCAGCTGTAGAACCTCTGATTGAGGCTTTAAAGGATGAAGATATCTATGTCCGAAGGTGTGCAGCAGGGGCTCTTGGGGAGATAGGAGATGCAAGAGCGGTAGAACCTCTGATCGAGGCTTTAAAGGATCGAGATAGTGGTAGTGGGGCAGGAGAAGCTCTTGGGAAGATAGGAGAACCGGCTGTAGAACCTCTGATTGAGGCTTTAAAGGATAAATATATAGATATCCGAATGAATGCAGCACTGGCTCTTGGGGGGATAGGAGATACAAGAGCGGTAGAACCTTTGATTGAGGTTTTAAAGGATAAAGATCGCAATATCCAAATGAGAGCAATAGAGGCTCTTGGGAAGATAGGAGATGCAAGAGCAGTAGAATCTCTTACTAAAGCTTTAAAGGATAATGTCCGGTATGAAGCAGAAAAGGTTCCTGGGAAGATAAAAGATGCAAGAGCAGTAGAATCTCTTACTAAAGCTTTAAAGGATGAAGATAGCTATGTCCGAAGTGGGGCAGCAGCGGCTCTTGGGAAGATAAAAGATGCAAGGACGGTAGAACCTCTAATCAAGGCTTTAAATGATGAAGATAGCTATGTCCGATGGGGGGCAGCAGGGGCTCTTGGGAAGATAAATAATGCAAGAGCTGTAGAACCTCTAATCAAGGCTTTAAAAGATGGAGATAGTGGTGTCCGATGGGAAGCAGCAGTAGCTCTCGGGAATATAGGAGATGGGAGAGCTGCAGAACCTCTTACCAGGGCTTTAAAGGATGAAGATAGTGGTGTCCGAATGAGGGCAGCAGAGGCTCTTGGGAAGATAGGAGAACCAGAATAATTTGTATTTAAGACAGAGTGCTTATAAATAATTTTAGGATGTTATTGCCAAGAGTTAAAATAATAGAAGGATTGATTTAATATTTGCTTTTACTCTCCAGAATTTTTACAAACCTTTTTACCAATTCCGGGTCAAATTGGGTACCACTGCACTTCTTAAACTCTGCTATTGCCTCTTCTTTGCTGATAGCTTTTTTATAGGGCCTGCCGGTTATCATAACCTCGTAGGCATCGACTATCGCTATTATTCGCGACAGAACAGGTATATTCTCCCCTTTTAGTCCCTGAGGATAACCGTTTCCATCCCACCACTCATGAACGGTTAAAACATATTCAGCAATACTTGAGAGTTGCTTGGATGAGACTGCAATACGGTAACCTATTTCAGGATGCCGCTTTATAGTATCCCATTCCCTTTTACTCAGGTTCTCTTTTTTATTCAATATAACATCAAGAATTGCCACTTTTCCTATATCGTGGATTGTTGCCAGAAGAGACAATTCATCAATCTCGCTTGGGTGAAGTTTTATGGATTTTCCTAATTCTAAAGCCATTTCTTTTATTCTTTTAGTGTGTTTCTCAGTTTTAACACTCTTCTCAAACAATGTTTTCTCAAGTGATGATATTATTGAACTGATAATACTTTTTGCTTCTATAAGCTTATTCCTGTACATATCATCTTCTGCTTTTTTTATTATTTTCTCAAAATCTTGATGATTTTTACTTTTTGTTGAAAACCCAATGGCTATACTTAAAGGTATTTTACCACCGCTGGTTTTGCTGCTCCTCTTTCTTATTCTACTTACAATCTCTAATGCAAATTCTTCATTGGTCCTGGGGAGCAGCATAGAGAATTCATCCCCTCCCCATCTTGCAACTATATCCTCTGCTCTGCAGCAATTCTTAAGAATATTCCCACAGCTTTTAAGTAGCCTATCACCTTCTTTATGCCCAAATGCATCGTTTATCAACTTCAACCCATTTATATCACCAATAATAATGCTTAGTGGAAGCTGTCTTTTTGTATCAAGCCTTTTTAATTCTTCTTCAAAATATGCCCTGTTGTACAGAGTAGTAAGACTATCATGAAAGGACATATAAGATAGGCGCTTCTCCATCTTTTTTCTTCCAGATATATTATGCAGGATCCCCTCTATGGCCTCAAGTTTTCCTTCCTTGCTAAAAAATGGAGTAATCGTTTCTTCAAACCAGACAACCTTGCCATTTTTATGAATAAGCCGGATTTCTAAAGGTTTTGAAAAATTGAAATTTCCATCAAGTATCTTTTTGAAGATTTCTCTGTCACCAGGATAAACAATCTTATAATTAAATTCAGGGTCAGCATAATATTGTTCAGGAGTGTAACCTAGATTTCTCCTTACTGAGGGACTGACATACTCATACACTGGCCCAGGAATTAATCTATGCCTATATATAATATCTGAAGCATTTTCTACAAGTGATCTAAAATATCTTTCGTTTTCCTTAAGCTTCTCTAAAGCTTTTTTTTGCCTTGACCTTGATTTTGCATTCCGGATCTCCTTTTCTATAACTGGTACCAATCTGGAAAGATTTTTTTTCATAACATAATTATCGGCACCTGCCATAGTTAAAGATATTGCTTTTTCCTCACCAATTACATCCGAAACAATTACAGATGGGATATCAAGATTACTTTCTTTAAGCATTTTTAATATATCCAGTAAATTAAAGTCAGACGACAAATTATAATCAGCCAGTATTACATCCCACTTATCTTCAATTATAGCATCGGATACGTCTTTATAAGTCTTTACAATTTTATATTTTGGATTATAACCCTTACGCTTTATTTTATTTAAAAATAACAGAGCGTCATCTTCAGAATCTACATTCAGTAGTATTCTAATATCTTTATCTTCTTTCATTACATGATTTTTTAAGATTTTTATAATTAATCTTTTCGTTAACTATATGAATTATATAATAAATATTTTAATAATTCATTAACCAGATTATCTTATTTTTGTTACCCATTTATTATATAAAATAGCTTCCCTTTTTAAAAGTGTTGAAACAATTGTCAACTTATTATCGGCTAAAAAACTTATAGAACTTACCCTAATATTATAGAATTAATTTAAAGTGGCAAATGACTTAAATTAATTTAACTTTATATGATGTATTCCAATAAAAACTTTGGTACAGCTTTAAAAGAAATAATAGATAAAAAGAGGATAAAGCTCAGAAGTCTGGCAAACAAAACAAATTTAAACTATAGTTATTTTAGTAAACTAAAAAAAAGAGAGAATTATCCTCCAATCTCAACTATAGAGTTAATTTCTGATGGATTGGATATACCCCCTGAATATTTCCTGGAATATAGAATTTATAAAATTGAAAAAATCCTAAAAAAAAATCCCCGTATCATTAATAAAACCCTCAACTACGTAGATAGCCTTTTAATTAAAAACAATTTAAAAGTAGCTGAAAGAAAAAAACCATTCACAAAGCAGTAAAATTATTATATCTTAACTTTATTATTTTAATCCAATCAGTACCTTATTTAACATGAAAATTTTTGAACCTTTAAAATCACTGGATAGAATTTTAAATAAATGTGTAATATGCCCCCACAAATGTAAGATTAACAGAAAATCAGAAGAGAAAGGTTTCTGTAATGCCAGCTACAATCCTGTAATATCATCAGCTACGCCCCATCATGGAGAGGAGCCTCCAATTTCAGGAAACATGGGTTCGGGAACTATATTCTTTACTTACTGTAATATGAAATGCGTCTACTGTCAGAACTATCAAATAAGCCAGAAATTTGAGGGAGCGAAATATAGTATATCGGAACTCGCGGATAGTATGGTTAAATTACAGAATTCAGGTTGTCATAATATCAATTTCGTCTCTCCTACTATATGGATCCCGCAAATAGTAAAAGCTCTCTCAATTGCCAGAAATAAAGGGCTTTCAGTCCCCACAGTGTTTAATACCGGCGGATATGATAACCCGAAGATTATAAAAATGCTGGATGGGATTATTGATATCTATATGCCGGATATGAGGTACAGCGATGACGACATGGCCAGAAAATATTCAATGGTTGAAGAATACGTCCGGTATAACCGTCAGTCAGTTAAAGAAATGTACAGACAGGTAGGAGGACTTAAAGTTGACCAGGAAGGAGTAGCCTTAAAGGGGCTGATGATAAGACTGCTGGTTTTACCTGAAAATATCGGAGGAATCAAAAAGACTCTGGACTTTATTAAAAATGAACTATCCACCGATGTTTACTTGAGTATCATGGCCCAGTATCATCCAACCTATAAGGCATCCGGGTACCCTGAATTAAATAGAATGATTACAGCAAAAGAATACCTGGGAGTAGTAAAATATGTCGAAAAGAGCGGTTTTGGTTACGGCTGGACCCAGGATCATATATCGCTGAACAGTAAAGAGGACCTATTCATTCCTGATTTTAAAGATAAGAAGATATTTAAATATTATAAGAAATAAACGGCTAACTTCTTTGCTTCTTCCACGCCTTTAATTCCTTAAGCGCAAGCGCATTTAATACATCTTTTTTCTGGAGTCCCGCTCTTCTCGCAACATCTACTCCCAGTCTTACCATATCCATATTATTGGGACGGTGAGCATCCGTATTTATAACCACTTTTACACCCATCTCTCCGGCTTTACGAGCATTTTGTTCATTAAGATCCATTCTTAAAAAATATGAATTTATTTCCAGAGCTTTATTATTTTTAGCTGCTGCTGAAATCAACCTGTCAACATCAATAGAATAGGGTGCCCTGTTTCCAAAAACTACTCCTGTAGGATGCCCAACAAAGTCAATGTATCTATTTTCAATTGCACTGACCGCTCTGGCCGTATTCTCAGCTCTGGTATTTAAAAAGGATGAATGCATCGAACCGATTGCAATATCCATTTTTTTGATTATATTTTCAGGATAATCTAATTTACCAACTCCCCTGATTTCGATTTCTGAACCCATTAAAATATAAAAATCTTTAAATCTGGATTTCAGTTCATTAATATAATTTATTTTTTCCTGAAACCTTTTTATATCCAGGCCCTTGCCATAATAATTATTTACCGAATGATCGGTAATTGCTATATATTCATAATTAAATTTTTTTACTCTTTCAATCATATCATCGAGACTTATAATTCCGTCACTCCATCTGGAATGAATATGAAGATCACCCTTTATATCTTCCATGGTCAGAAGCGATGGCACCAGAAAATTCTCCGCCAGCTCTATTTCTCCCAGATCTTCCCTCAGCTCCGGAGGTATATATTGTAAATCCAACTTACTGTAAATATCTTTCTCATAAAAGGCATCATCAACTGGTAGATAATTTTCTGTCTTTCCCCCGCTGTTTTCAGAAAAACCAGCGGTATCTATCCTTCCGCTTTTAAAATACCCTTTTTTCTGAGCTATTCTTTCTAATTTTTTTACATGCTTTTTACTCCCAGTAGTATACAGCATATCTACGGCCCAATTTTTATCGCTGCTTATAATAAACTCAATTTCTATTCCAAAAACAGTTTCAAATATTGCACTTATATTTTCTTTTCTTATGTCACTGCTTAACAATCTTTTTATAAAATTAAGTGATCGGATTTCTCCCAGTAGTTTCTCGCTTCTTTCAAAATCATATAACAGATTATTAAAATAAGGCTGTATAAGTATGTCTATGTCTTTTCCTATAGATTTCTTTCTCCTCAGGGAACCAACAAAAACAAATCTTTTTATATCTTTAATTTTATAAAGACTATTTTTTATTTCATCTAAACAGATTTCAACTCGCCATCTGGGGAACATTCCCCTTACGCTTTCCATATAATCCAGCGATTGCTTAAGCCTTTCAGTATAAGATCCACCTGCCTTATTTTTTCCTGAACCACCTTCTGCAAGGACATCAGCAATTCTATTATTATCTACCAGCTTATCTTTTAGATCTTCCAGGCTTTTGATATTAAAAGTATCATAGATTTTAAACATTCTATTTTTCCCGAGCCCGCTTATTCTTACCAGCCTTATTAAATCTTCGGAGTATTCCGATTTTAACTCCTCATACAATCCGATACTTCCGGTATCCAGATATTCCTTTATAAGTTTGTATGCCGGTTCGTCTATGCTTATTAACCGCCCGAGTTTTTCGCTGTTGTAGATTTTCTCAATGCTTTCAGGATTATCTCTCAGCGTTCGCGCTGCTATTGTGAGACCCGGTGACATATTTTTATCATCAGGGCTGAATTTTTTAATTTCTGCAATATCTGTAAGTATATTTGCCAGTTTTAAATTAATCATTTTATAATATTTCTATGTTATAATAATTATTATATTAACTGAGCTATTTAAAACTAGTTATTATATCACAAAATACCACAAGTTATGATAAGAGCAAATAAGAATGCCAAATCCTCAGATATACAGAAATATCAACTACTCCTGGACAATATGATCCAGAACCAGATTATCTCCAGGGGAATTAAAGATAAAAAGGTCCTGGATGCATTAAGAAAAGTACCCCGCGATATTTTTGTAGATGAAGCATATAAAAATTCAGCTTATGAAGATAGGCCGCTTCCCATTGAATTCGGACAGACAATATCACAGCCGTATATTGTTGCACTTATGACTGAAGGTCTGGAGCTGACCGGAAATGAAAAGGTTCTAGAAATTGGCACAGGTTCTGGTTATCAGGTGGCAGTACTTGCTGCAATAACAAAAGAAGTCTACACAGTGGAAATAATCACTTCACTTTATAAAAAAAATAAAGAATTACTTAAAAAATATAAAAATGTAAAAATGAGTAACCACGATGGCTACCTTGGATGGGAAAAATATGCACCGTATGACAGAATAATTGTTACCGCTGCACCCGATCACATTCCACAACCATACATCGAACAATTAAAAGATGGCGGGATTATGGTGATTCCTGTCGGCCCTTCAAACTGGTGCCAGACACTTTATAAAGTAATTAAACACGGCACCAGGATTAAAAAAATAGGTTTATGTGATGTATCTTTTGTGCCCTTAACGAGAAGGAATTAAAGACTTTCGTTTTTTTATGGATAAGGAAGAAGTAATAAAAATTCTAAAAGAAATCAGTGTGCTCCTGGAACTAAAGGATGAAAATCCTTTTAAAATCAGAGCCTACCAGAATTCTGCACGTTCTCTTGAGGCATCGGATATTGATTTTGGCAGAGATTTAAAAATAGACGACCTTACAAAAATAAAGGGAATAGGCCAACATATTGCCGAAAGTATAAAAGAACTGGTTGATACCGGAAGCTTAAAATTTTATGAAGACCTGAAAAAAACTGTTCCTCCGGGGCTTGTTGAAATGCTTGCAATTCCTACTATGGGACCAAAAAAAATAAAGTACCTATTCGACAACCTGCAAGTAAGCAACACCGGTGAGCTGGAATATGCCTGTATAGAGAACAGGCTCGTTGATCTGCCTAATTTTGGCAGGAAAACTCAGGAAAATATCTTAAAAGGAATTGAGGTTTTAAAGAAATACAAAGGCAGGTATCTTTTTGCAAATATTATAGAAGAGGCCGAAGCTATTCACAACAAAATACAAAACTTCCAGTATGTCAATAGATCAAGTCTTGCAGGAAGTGTGCGCAGAAAGAAAGAGATAGTAAAGGATATAGATATAGTTGCAAGCACAGACAACCCGGATAAAGTAATGGATTTCTTCACCGGACTTAGCGAGGCTGAAGATATAATCGCCAGGGGGGACACAAAATCAAGCATCAGGTTAAAATTCGGAATTAATGTTGATATAAGGAGTGTAGATGACTTTCAATATCCCTACGCGCTTCATCATTTTACAGGAAGCAAGGAACATAATACAGCTATGAGGACTGCAGCCAAAAAAGATAGCATAAAAATGAACGAATACGGGCTTTTTAAAAATGACAGCCTGATTAAATGTTCCAACGAGGCTGATATTTTTAACTTTTTTTCAATGGACTGGATTCCTCCCGAACTGAGGGAAAATTATGGGGAGATTGAGGCTGCAAAAAATAAGACTCTTCCCAAATTGATAGAGGAAAAAGACATAAAAGGGATATTTCACATTCACACAACTCATAGTGATGGGAATATCAGTATTGAACAGGCCTGCAATTACCTGCAGAAAATGGGTTTCCAGTATGCCGGAATAAGCGAGCACAGCAGAACTGCATCATATGCCGGTGGATTAAAGGATAACGATATTAACCGGTACCTTGAAGAAATAGATAAATTAAATCAGAAAGGCGCCAGCTTTAAAATATTCAAAGGAATTGAATCAGATATTCTGCTTGACGGTAATCTTGATTATAGCGATCATATTTTATCTAAATTTGACTTTATAATTGCTGCAATCCATTCCGGTTTCAACCTGAGTAAAGAGCAGATGACAAATAGAATTATAAAAGCTATTGAAAATAAGTTTACAACAATGATAGCCCATCCCACCGGAAGACTGCTTCTGGCAAGGGATCCTTACAGAGTGGATATAATAAGGATAATAAATGCAGCAGCGGAAAATGATGTGGATATAGAACTAAACTCAAGTCCCTTCAGATTGGACCTGGACTGGAGAATGTGCAAGTATGCAAAAGAAAAGGGGGTAAAAATCTTTATAAACCCTGATGCACATAGCTTAAAGAATTTAGATGATTACAAATTTGGCGTGAATATTGCCCGGAAAGGCTGGCTGGAAAAAGAAGATGTGCCAAATACCCTTTCCGCAAAGGAAATTGAAATTTATTTAAAGAATAAAAAAAATAAAAAAACAAAGTAAATCTATATCTATTTAGAGGCAATTTATCAAAGACGCTCATTTAGTAATATGAAAAATAAGAGGAACACAAAAAAACAGAATATCACTTACAGAGCTGTATATGAACCCGCAGTGAAAAATATAAATAAAATACTTGATATTTTAGACCAGGAATACCTTGAAGTTGCCTCTACCTCACTCAAGCATAAAAATGCCTTCGAGCTTCTTATTGCTACCATTCTTTCAGCCCAGACCACCGATAAACTTGTAAATAAAGTCACACCATCCCTTTTTAAAAAATATAAGATCCCTGAAGATTTTGCCGGGGCTGACTTGATGGAACTTCAGGAAGATATAAAATCAACAGGGTTTTATAGGAATAAAGCAAAAAGCATAATCAACTGCTCAAAAGATATAGCCGGTAAATTTGGAGGTATAACCCCTGACAATATTGAAGATTTAACCACACTCCATGGAGTGGGAAGAAAAACTGCCAATGTAGTACTGTCAAATATATTCGGCAAGCAGGCCATAATAGTAGATACTCATGTAAAGAGAATCTCAAACAGGCTGGGACTGACAACAAACCCGGACCCGGTAAAAATTGAATTTGATCTCATGAAAATAGTTCCTGAAGACAGCTGGAGCAGTTATTCGCACAGAATAATAGCGCTTGGCAGAACTATCTGCCTGGCTAAAAAACCGAAATGTCCCGTCTGCAGGCTCCTTAAATACTGTAGATATGGACAGGAAAATGCGTAGTCTACATTTCTTTACCCAGTGTAGATTTTGCAAGTGAAGCGTGCTTTACACCCTTTGCCGCTTTAAGTTTTGCTTCCAGTCCAAACACTTCGGCAATCTTGCCTTTCACAACTATTACTTCCAGGCAGGTACTATGATCCAGGTGGACATGCTGACTGGAGATTATAATATCCTGGTAATCATGCTGAATATTTACAAGACTGTCCATCAACTCCTTTCGGTGATGGTCATAAACAATTATAATTGCTCCTGCCGCCTCCCCGCCGCTTTCTGTCCACTGGCTGTCAACAAGCTCTTTTCTTATCACATCCCTTAAAGCTTCAGAGCGGTTTTGATAATCCTTGCTCTTAATATAACTATCAAACTTTTCAAGCAGTTTTTTTTCTATGGATACTCCGAATCTTTTTAACTCATCCATTACCCATCTCCATACTTATCTCCATTACCTATCCCCGGCCAATTGATTAAAAAAAATAATTTCCCTGCTATCTATATAATAGCACTTACATGCGTAGTAATGCATAAAGGCTTATATCTCTCTTACCGTTAAACACTCCCTTCCCCCCGGGTCCCAGAAGCTCAATTTTTTTGAACCCCGAATTTTTCGCCATTTTTAAAAATAAGTTTGTCTTCAGAGTGCACAGGTAATAAGAGTTTACAAAAAAATCCTCAGCCTTATTTTTATAAATTACAGTAATTATAAAGTCCACTCTGGTTTTAATTTTTCCGTATTCAAAGTGTTTGATAAAAATACAGGTCTTTCCGTCTTTTTTGAATACCTTTGGATTATAAAATCTGTTTTTTTCCAGAACACCAGGGTTAAAGTTTAAGAACTGGACTATTGCCAGACCGTTCCCTGACAGCTTCTTTCTGATTTTTTTTAGAGCCTGCTTTACCTCCCTGCGGTTCCCCAGAATGGGCAGTGTATTTCCCAGACTGGTTATAAGGTCAAACTGTCCGTAAGGAATTTTATCAAGTCCTGCAAACCCTTCCTTTATTAAGGTAACATTGGGAGACTTTATCACGTTTTTTTTAGCATAATCTATGGTTTCTCCTGAAGGATCTATGGCAATAACTTTTTTTGCATATCCGGAAAAAAGCTGCGCATGGTGTCCCGTACCGCAGCCTACATCAAGCACACTTTCAATTTTCTTTTTCTCAAATATACCCGAAAAAAAATCCTTTTCCTTTTTTAGCCTCTTATCCCAATCTACCTGTAAATCATAAAATTCTGGACCTGGTTTAAAATTTTTTACTTTCACTGTGGACCACCATTTCGAGTTTTCATTCTTGCCTTGCTTTAGCATATTATAACACTATAACAGATAGAATTAACCCATACAACAAAGCCGCTTTCCAAAAGGAAAAATAATAAAAACACTAAAACTAAAAGTAATTAAAAAATAAGAAAACATTTGGACTTAACTGCAAATTAAAGTATATTATATATAAAAACGTATATGAATAATTATAAGTAATTCTCTTTCGGACGAAAGCATTATATCTTAATCTAAAGTAACAGAAATGAAAATAGCAATTACAGCAGATGTGCATTTAAAAACAAAAGAAGAATCTCCTGAAAGGTGGAATGCATTATCAAATATCGTTGACAAGATACTTTCTGAAGATATTAAAACACTAATTATTGCAGGTGACTTATTTAATGAAGAAAGTCAAAATTATTCTGAGTTCGATGAATTTTGTAAAAATGCAAAATATACCAGCAACCAGATTAAATTCTATATAATTCCTGGAAACCATGACCCATCCATTAAACAGCAGTATTTCACTTCAGGCAATATCAGAGTCTTCAGTAAATCTGAAATTATTAAATTAGCAGAACCACCCACTACCTTCCTTTTCATACCTTATCTACCAATTAAGTCTATGGGAGAAATTTTAGCAGAATGCAAGGAAAACCTACCCAAACTCTGGATTTTAATTGGCCATGGTGACTATATGGCGGGTTTGCGTGACCCAAATCCCTACGAACCTGGTATTTATATGCCTCTAACCAGAAATGATATCCAGTACTATAACCCTGCTAAAATCATACTGGGTCACATACACAAAAAAATAAATTTGGGCAAAGTTTATTATCCTGGATCACCCTGTGGTCTGGACATAAATGAAACTGGAAAAAGGAGCTTTTTAATTGTAAATACAGATACCTTGGAAGTAGTTGAAAAAGTAATCGACACTGACTGCATATTCTTTAATGAAACTTTAATTTCCTTACCCACTACCAATGAATTTGAATATATAGAAAGAAAGATACAGGAAATGGTCAGAAAATGGAATATAGGTAAAAATGATGCACCAAAAGTAAGAATTCGTTTAAAAATTAAAGGATATACATCTAATAAAAATAAGCTTCTTGAAATAACTAAAAAAACACTTAAAAATTTTACTTTTTATAACCATGAAGAACCTGACCTGACTGAAGTATCGATATTTAATGACCCAGAAAGAATAGCTATCGTAGAGAAGCTGCGAGATGAAATTGAAAAACTTAAATGGGATAATGAAATTACCTCAAAAGAAGATATTCTAGAAAAAGCTCTTCATATAATTTTGAAAGAATAATTATATTATAGGAATTAAGAATTTATGGGAATTAAGATTGATAAAATATCGGTAAAAGATCTGGGGCCAATTAAAAGTTTTGTAGCCAAGTTTGATATATTTAATCTTATATACAGTAGAAATGAGAAAGGAAAGACTTTTCTTACTGAATTTTTAATTCGCTCTTTATTTACAAACATCAGCCGGTGGAGTAATTTAAGAAAAGGAGGAAAGGGAAAGATTACTGTCAGCGGTTTAGAAGAACGAACGATTGATTTTTCTCCCTCCTCTCAGAAAAAATTAGAAGATTATTGGGAAAGCAGTGAAAAAGGACTACCCACATCAATAGCAAAACTCCTGATAGTAAAAGGTGGAGAAGCCGGAATAGAAGATGGTGAAGGTATAAGTAAATTTTTAATTAAAGAAATACTGTCCGGCATAAATATCCTGGATAAGATTGACAGTGACAATAATATTTCAAAAACTGTAAAATCAGCAGAGATCACTAGTAGCCAAATCAGCAATATTCCACAGCGGGGTGAAGGAAAGCAGTACAATGACTCTAAAGATGAACTGGAGAGTATTGACAAACAATTCGAAGACATAGAATCCGAATACACTCAAGGGGTATTAAAAACTTACAGTATGGAAGAAAAATCCTTACAGGACAGGCTGGCAAACCTCGATAAGGCAAAAAGACACCGGGCCTATTTAATTTCAGAAAAAATCAGGGAACTGGATGCAGAACTAAATAATGTTCCGGAAGAGGAATTAAGCAACTTGGAGAATGGGCTCTCTTCATTTAAAAGCAAAAGAGAATTTTATGGCCAGTCGGAAGAAAAATATAAAAGCGCCCTTAAAAAAAGTAAGGACTTCCAATGGCTGGAAAGCGCCTTGCTCCATTACAAAGACTTATCATTAAAAACTATAAAAAACCCCGTTAAATCTTTACTTTTCGTAAGCGGTATTTTAACAACTGCCGGCATAGCTGCTGCTGCTGCCTTAATTTTCTTTCACCAGAAAAGCTCCTCTGCTGTGTGGACTATATATTTAGGAATTATATGTTTTTGTTTTTTGGGCTCGTTGGTATCTTTTCTTGTATATACCAAAAAATTCCATAATTTTTCAAAACAGGCAGGGCAAAATGAAGAATTAAATAAAATTAAGGAAGAATTTAAAATTAGGGTTGGTAAGCAGCTGACAGATATTGCACTGCTTGAGTCAACTTTAAATGAGCAGAGAGAATCAAACAGCGAGTCAAGAATAATGAAAGAGCAAATTGATAGCCTGGATAGAGAGTTGCGGGATATTCGTTTTTCCATTAATCAAAAAATAACAGGCTTTTTTGAAAAAGAGCTTGAAGAGCGAAACTGGGATGCAGCACTTAAGGATCTTAATCAAAATAGCAGGAGCCTGAAAGATCAAATTGACAAAGAAAGGCAAGAATTGGCTAAACTTGGTGTATCGGAAACAGATTACCTTTCAGAAGATATAGGAATTAGATACAGCCAGCAGGAATATGAAAAAATACAATTAGAGCTCGGGCATATCCGGGAAGAAATTGAAAAACAGGAAAAAAATATTCAAAATCTAAAATACAGAATCTGTGAAAAGACCAAAGATGACCCCAGCATTAGCTGGGAAGCACTTATTGAAAATTTACGGCAAAAAAGACAGGAAGCGCAAAACGAACTAAGAGAAGTTACCGCTAATATTGTGGCAGGCTTCAGCATTCACAAAATCATCTCTAAATTACGCGAGGGAGAAGATACAAAAATACAAGAAGGACTGCAGTCAGAAGTAGTTACAGGTCCATTAAAAGATATTACTCAAAGATATAATAGACTTGCACTGGATAATGATAGGCTGATTGTTTCTGACCAGTATGATGATTTTGGTATAAGAGATTTAAGCACCGGAGCTATAGAGCAAATAATGCTGGCATTAAGAATTGGATTTACTTTAAAACTATTAAGAGAGGATGCCCTCTTTTTAATTCTTGACGATGCTTTTCAACATTCGGACTGGCAGAAGCGGGAAATTCTTATAAATAAATTGGCGGACATTGCAAAAAAGGGATGGCAGATAATCTACTTGACTATGGATGACCACATAAAAGGGTTATTTGATAAAATCGGTAAAGAATTTGAAGCAGGTAAATACAATAGTTTTGAGTTATAAGTTAAGTCATCCTATTTTAACATGTTAAGTGGAAAGCACATACTACCTTATCTTCTTTAATTTTTTCCAGTAAATCTTTATTCATAATTTATTACAATATTTTTTCACTTATTTTTCGAGAGTACAGCCTTCTCTTTTAAAGCAACATTAGAAAGTTCAATAAGTATGTCATGGTCCAGTGATCGGAGGTTCAAATCCTTTAATTAAATTAATTAAATAAGGTTGCAAATTCTTTAAAGTTATTCCAAAAATTTAATATAAACTCTGGATATTTTCCAGTTAAAACACTTTCTTTGTTTTGCTTTATATCTTTTTCATAATTTAAATCAATAATTTCATCAAAACCTATAACCGCTATAACCTTATAATTTTTGATTATTTTCTCGATATTTAATAAGTCTTCTATACTACTCACGTTTATATCCAGGATTTCTATGATTCTATCCTCTTTATTATTCAATAACTTTTGTAACAAGTGATCGAATATGGATATAGATTTTTCTTCTGATTTAACTATTTTCTCATTCAATTTACTCAAATCATTATTTAAATTTTTAAAATCTTCTTTTTTCTCTTCTTCTTTGCTTTGTATAAATTCATTAGGCTCGGAGATATTTTCAATGTTATTATCTTTATTTTTTAATTTTATATTAGCAACATCTTTTTTATAGGCACCGTCATCATCAGTTACCGTAAGAGTAACCTTATAATTTCCAGGTTCATTGTATATATAGGTGACAGTAACACCGCTTCCTATACCGCCATCTCCAAAGTCCCAGCTGTAGGAAACAATGGTTCCATCCTCATCAGAGGAGGATGAGCCATCAAAGACTACAATATTTTCTTCTATTAAACTATATTCTATTTTGGCTTCAGGTTTTTTATCTTCCTTATCTTCTTCTTTATCTTCCTTGTCTTTATCTTTAATATCTTGCGCGTCATCAGTAGTTTTTGTTTCTAATAAACTGTATTCTGCCCGGGGCTTAGATTCATTATTTTCTTTTTCAGCATCAGAAAAAATATATTTTAGGAAGTTCAATAAGAAAACCTG